>CAYWAR010000005.1:0-19564 GCA_964455765.1 uncultured Elusimicrobia bacterium | reverse complement strand
GCCGAATTGGCGTTTAGATTATCTACTTGAGCAGCTCTGCGGCCGAGCAGATGGACAGCTAGTTGAAGAAATTAAAAAATTTAAAGAAGACTCGCGCTTTGCGACAGGCGGCGTGAGCTTGATTCCGGTTGATCTCAGGTGGAAGAAACTGGCCAAGCCAGCCACCTCCACAAAAGAATTAATTGAGCGGATTCAGGAGGCAAATCGTGAGTATGCGCAGGTTTACCCGGTCAGAGTCATCACCTGACTCCCGCCTCTGTCGGCGCGAGCAAGCTAAGAAAGACCAATAGCCTCCGCGGCAAAGCATGATTGTTGAAGCCTGAATTTGCCGCCTTCGGCAGGATGATGAAATCCCGAAACTCCGACAAACGCTATAGCGTTTGTCGGGGTTTCGGTCAGGCGATGCTATCGGCTAGGCGCTCGGCGGCCTTCCCGTCCCACAGCGGGATATTAGACCCCTTCTTCCCCTTGCCGGCGAGGATATGGGCGAGCTCTCGGGCGAGCTTGCCCATATCCGTGCCGACAAGAGTATTGGTGCCGCGCGTGAGCGTGATGGGGCGCTCGGTGTTCTCGCGCACGGTGAGGCAGGGCACGCGTAAAAAGGAGCTTTCTTCCTGAATCCCGCCGGAATCGGTCACCACGGCCGCGGCGTCCCTCTGAAGGGCCAGGAATTCCAGATAGCCGACGGGCTCGAGCAGGAACAGGCGGGCGCCCTCGCCCGTCTCGATGCCCGCCTCCTGGATGCGCTTGCGCGTGCGCGGGTGCACCGGGAACACCACCTGGGCCTTCCCGGAGACTTCCCTCAGCGCGTGCAGGATGCGCTTGAGCGAGGCCGGTTCGTCCACGTTGGAGGGCCGATGCAGGGTGACGAGGACATAGGGCTCCTCGAGCCCGGAGATCTCGGGCGGCCGGGCCTTGGGGAGCAGGCGCACGAGCGTGTCGATCATGACGTTGCCCACGCGCCGTATCTTCTTCTTGGCCACCCCCTCGCGCAGGAGGTTCTTATCGCCGTCCATCGACGGGGTAAATAGCAGGTCGCAGACCTGGTCGGTAAGAAGGCGGTTGATCTCCTCGGGCATGCTCCTGTCGCCCGAGCGCAGGCCGGCCTCCACGTGGCCGACCGGGATGGGGAGCTTGGCGCAGACCAGGGCCGCGGCCACGGTGGAGTTCACGTCTCCGTAGACGAGCACCAGGTCAGGCTTCTCCTTGAGAGCGGCCTCCTCGAAGCGGACCATGATCTGGGCGGTCTGGGCCGCGTGGGGGAGCGAGCCTACCTCCAGGTTGTGATCGGGCTCGGGCAGGCCGAGCTGGCGGAAGATGAGGTCCGACATGTTCGCGTCGTAATGCTGGCCGGTGTGGACGAGCGTCTGCCTGTGCCCGCGCTTCCTCAGGGCCTGGAGCACGGGCGCGGCTTTCATGAAATTCGGCCGGGCGCCCACGACATGGAGTATGTGCATGAATTGTTCTTTCGTTGACGGGTAAAACTTCAAACAAGTATACTCGGTCGGACCCCGTAGTTTCCAGTCCATGAAGCGCATTCTCGTCACGGGCGGCGCAGGCGCCATCGGCTCCAACCTTGTAGCCGCTCTCTCGCGGGAGCAGGGCGCGTCCGTGACCGTCCTAGACGACGGCAGTTCCGGAAGGTTCGCCTCCGTCCCCAAGCCGGCTCGCCTGGTGCGCGGAGATGTGGCCGATGGGAAGCTCCTGGACCGGGTCCTGCGCGAGCCCTTCGCCGAGATCTACCACTTGGCCGCCTTCTTCGCCAACCAGAATTCCTGCGACCATCCTCTGGATGATTTCCGCACCAACGCCCTGGGCACCGTCCTCCTTCTGGAGAAGGCCCTCCGGCTCAAGAGCCTGAAGGTCCTGCTATTTGCCTCCACCTCCTCGCTCAAGGGCGACCTGGACGCGGGCCTGGCGGAGGGGTTCAGCACCCCCTACATGGCCTCGAAGTTCACGGGCGAGCTCTACGGCCGCTATTTCCGCCGCGTCCACCGCCTGCCCTTCAAGACCGTGCGCTACTACAACTGCTACGGCCCGGGGGAGTTCCCGGGGCGCTACCGCAACGTCATCATCAATTTCATAGACCTCGCCCTGCGCGGCAAGAGCCTGCCCATCACCGGCGAGGGCAAGGAGACCCGCGATTTCACCTTCGTCGACGACATCGTCTCCGGCACCCTGGCCGTGGCGCGCTCCAAGAGGACCAAGGACCTGGTCTACGAGATCGGCACGGGCAAGGAGACGCGCATCGTGGACCTGGCGCGCGCCATCAACCGCCTCACGGGCAACGCGGCTCCCCTGCGCTTCGTCGAACAGCGTCCCTGGGACAAGACGCTCCGGCGCCGGGCCGACTTCTCCCTGGCCCGCGGGCACGCGGGCTACCGGCCGACCGTGGACCTGGAGACCGGGCTTAAGCGCACCATCGAGTGGTACAAGCGGGTCCGGTGAGGATAGCCCTCGAGATCACCGGGGCCCTGGGCGGGGGCGGCTACAAGCGCTACACCGAGAACATACTGCGCGGCCTCTCCGAGGAGGGGCCCGAGCACGAGTATATCCTCTTCGGCGTGTTCCGCTCCGGCTTCCCCGAGCGCGCGCATGCCCTCGATGTCCCCAAAGGGAAGAACTGGCGCTTCGAATTGCGGCGCTTCCCGCAGGGCCTGCTCTTCCCGCTGGAGGAGTGGCTCGGCCTGCGCTACCACGAGCGTTTCTTAAGCGCCTTGGGCGCGGACATCGTGCACGGGCTGGGGAGCCGCACTCCGCCCCTGGACCGCATCCCCTCGACCTTGACCCTGCACTTCTCCGGGCTCTGGCCTTTCGAGAGCCCCTGGGACCGCTTCTATTTCAACTCCATGACCGAGCGCGGGGTGCGCCAGTCCCCCAAGGTCATCGCCATCTCGGAGTTCTGCAAGAAAGAGGCGGTCAAGGCCTGGGGCACGCGGCCGGAGAAGATCGAGGTCATCCACTACGGCGGACCGGAATCCGCCTTCGCCCCGGGCGAAGGCGCGGGAGATTCTTCGAAGCCGCCTTATTTCCTCTTCGTCGGCATCACCCGCCCTCAGAAGAACCCAAAGCTCCTGGTAGAGGCCTTCTGCCGCATGAAGGCAAAGCACCCCGAGCTTCCCCATAGGCTCGTGTTCGCGGGCGGACACGGAGAGGACAAGCCTTGGATCGAGGAGCGCCTCAAGAAGGCGGGGCTGCTGGAGCAGGCCGAGTTCACGGGGCTCATCCCCCAGTCCGAGATCCACCGCGTCTTCCAGGGGGCGTTCGCCTGCGTCTGCCCCTCCCTCGACGAGGGCTTCGCCTTGCCCGCGGTGGAGGCCATGGGCTGCGGGGTGCCGGTCATCGGCGTGGACGCGGGCGCCCTGCCCGAGACCATCGCGGACGCCGGGCTGGTCCCCGCGCCCGAGCCGGACGCCGTGGCCGAGGCCATGGCCAAGCTGGCGCTCGACCCAGGGCTCCGCTCCGAGTTCCGCGCTCGCGGTCTCAGGCGGGCCAAGGATTTCTCCTGGAACGAGGCGGCCCGCAAGACGCTGGCGGTCTATAAGAATATCCTGGCCCAGGGCCCGCGCTGATGGACCTCTCCATCGTCATACCGGTCTATAATGAGGAGAAGCGCCTCACGCGCGCGCTCGACGACGTGCTGGGCTGGCTCAAGGGGCGCGCGGAGAGCTGGGAGATCGTCATCGTAGACGACGGCAGTCAGGACAAGACGAGCGAGGTCGTCCGCGCTTGGATGGAGAAGGAGCCCCGCATCCGCTTCACCCGCCTTCCGGTCAATATGGGCAAGGGCGAGGCCGTGCGCGTGGGCATGCTCCAGGCCCAGGGCAAGGTCCGCCTCTTTCGGGACTCGGACCTCTCCACCCGGCAGGCCGAGTTGGACCGTTTCCTGCCCTATTTCGAGAAGGGGGCCGACGTGGTCATCGGCTCGCGCCGCGTCCCTGGGGCTACCACCGAACTGCCGCAAGCCCTGCCCAGGCGGCTTTTGGGGATGGGTTTCACGCGCCTGTGCCGTTTGCTCATCTTGGATGAGGTCTACGACTACACCTGCGGCTTCAAGTGCTTCTCGGCGCGCGCGAGCCTGGCCGTCTTCCCCAAACAGCGCGTCAAGCGCTGGGCCTTCGACGCCGAGATACTCTACCTGGCCAAGAAGGCGGGTTTCGCCATCCATCAGATCCCGGTGACCTGGCGCGATGAGCCCGGCTCCAAGGTCCGCCTTTCCAGCGACGTCTTCCGCTCCTTCCTCGACATGGTGCGCGTGCGCGTCAACGACCTGCGCGGGCTCTACGACGCATGAACTGCCCTCTTTGCGCGGCGCAGGGGCCGCGGCGCATGTTCGACAAGAACGGCTACCAAGTCCTGCTCTGCCCTTCCTGCGACACGGCCTTCATCGACCCCATGCCCGGGGAGGAGGCGATCCGGGGGACCTACACGCTCGACTATTTCAAGGGCAACCGCTCCAAGTTCGGCTACGCCGACTATTCGGCCGAATCCGCCTTC
Organism: uncultured Elusimicrobia bacterium; assembly: GCA_964455765.1. Taxonomy (GTDB): domain Bacteria; phylum Elusimicrobiota; class Elusimicrobia; order UBA1565; family UBA1565; genus CAYHRV01. The sequence goes on along the minus strand of CAYWAR010000005.1, from coordinate 15,067 downwards.
CTGGCCAAGAACTTCGCTTCCCGCGGGAAGATCATCGAATCCTTCGTGCCGCGCGGCAGGATACTGGACGTGGGCTGCGCCAACGGGGCTTTCCTCGCGGCGCTGGGCCCGCACTGGGAGAAGCACGGCATCGAAGTATCCACGGACCTGCTCAAGGACTCTCCCCCGCCCAAGGAAGTGGCCGTGTTCGCGGGCGGCGTACTGGAGTATCCCGGCGCCGAGGGCTCCTTCGACGCGCTCACCCTCTTCGACGTGCTCGACCATGTGAGCTCCCCCCGCTCGGTGCTTAAGAAAGCGCGCTCGCTCCTGAAGTCCGGCGGCCTCCTCTCGGTGCTCCAGGGGGACCGGTCCAGCTTCTTCGCCGGGCTCCTGGGGTCGCGCTGGTACATCTACATCCCGCCCACGCATCTGTGGTACTTCTCCCGGGCGGGGCTTTCCCGCCTGCTCGAGCAGGAAGGCTTCGAGGTGCTGCGCGCCGAGTACGAGCCGCGCTGGGCCTCCCTGACGCTCTGCCTCTTCCGCTTGAGCTACATCCTGCCCTCTTTTCTCGTCGACCCGTTCTACCGGCTCTTGAAGGGCACGCGCCTGGGCGAGGCGGGCATCCGCTTCAATTTCCGCGACGTGGTCACGCTCTACGCGAGAGCGCGATGAAAGCGCGCGCCGCGCTCGTTGCTCTGACGCTTTTTTTCGGCCTTTGGGGGATCCGGTGGTCTCTTCCCTCCAAGGAGCGCGTGGCGCTCATCCTCCCCCCCGGTCTCGATACCCCGGCCTTCCATCATGAGCTCCAGGAGAGCTGGGCGCGCATGCACGCGGCGCTCGGCGAGAACCTCATGACCGCCTCCCAGGAGCTCACCAACTTCCAGGGACTCCAGAGGACCGAGGCGGGGTGGAAGACCCCGCCGGACCTTCTGCTCAACCCGGTGCGGTCCTTCTATCTGCGCACCGGGCATGACGACGAGCAGACCTTCCTCCTGCTCTTCGGCAAGATGAGGCCCAGGAGCCTCGACTTCAGGCCGCGCATGTATCTCTACGGGGGAGGCTATCTCTATCCTCTGGGAGCCTGGATCGGGGCCTGGACGCTGGCGGGAGCGGGACACCTGTCGCATTCCTTGGAGGATTACCTGGCCCGGCCGGAGGGGCTCGCGGGGCTCTATCTCTCCGGGAGGCTCTTCTCCCTGGCCGCGCTCATCCTGGGCGTGCTCTTGACCTACCGGATCGGCTTGGAGCTGCTGCCCGGGACCGGAGCGTTCATCGCGGCCTCGGTCTACGCGCTCTCCCCGGCCGCGCAGACTCAGGCGCATTTCATGAAGCAGCATACGCTCTGGCCCCTATGGACGATGCTCGCCTTCTTCCTATGTCTGAGGATACTGAAGGAAGGAGGAGTCCGTTCGTACGCGGCCGCCGGCGCGGCGGCCGGCGCGGCCGCGGGCACATTCTCGCTCTCTATTTTCACCTGCCTATTCATCCCGGCCGCGGCCGGGATACGGCTTTGGCGGAAGGAAGGAGTCCTCAAAGAAGAACTACGAGGGATGGTATTCGCCGCACTAGCCGCCGCGGCGGCTTTTTTCCTGCTCAATCCCTATTGGCTGAGCGATTGGAAGGATGTCTGGGCCGAGCTCTCGGTCCAGAGGAGCTACTCGGAGTTCCATCCGCTCGCCTTTTTCCGTTTCGCCGCCATACCCCTGCGTCTGGCCTTGACCTGGCCCCTGGAGCTGGCGGCGTTCCTGGGCCTGGGGCTGATCCTCAAGGAGCGGCGCGAGGACAAGCTCATGCTCCTGGCCTCCTGCTTCGTGCTCGCTCTTTTCCCCGTGTACTACTCCGCGGCCGCCTACCAGGAGCGGGGCATGCGCTACTGCATGGCTCTCATCCCCCTGGGCGGACTTCTGGCCGCCCAGCTTCTCCTGCGCCTGAGGGAGCCTATCGGCAGGGCGGCGTGGACGGCGCTCGTCGGCGCGCTGGGCCTGCATTTGGCGCTCTCCGCGGCCACGGCGTCCAATAATTTCGCGGCCGCGGCGGCCCCGGACTCCACCTATCGGCAGGCGGGGCGTTGGCTCGAGGAGAACGTCCCCGCGGGGGCCTCCGTCGGCCTCTGGGAACTCCCGCGGCCGGCCAACGCTCCCTATTTCCGGCTCGACCGCTTCCGCCTCGTCCTGCTCGATTATCGCGACGCGGAGACCCTGACCCCGGAGAAGCTTCCCGATTTCCTCGTCCTTTTCCAGCCGAGACTCTTCCGCAGGCCCCAGGCCTTGGCCGTCCTCTCTTCGTATGAGAAGGCCAAGATATTCGAGAGGCCCTTCCTCGTCCCATGGCTGCGCGTCCACTGGTCCGAGACCCCGGCCAACCCCGTCTTCGAGATCTACAAGAAATCCGGGGGAGCGTAGCCTTTCCGCGGCCTCGTGTCCCTCCTCGACCTTCTGAAGCCCGCCCCGCCCGTCCCGCGCCTGCCGCCGGAGGAGTGCCGCCGGCTCTATCCGGCCTGCCGCCGCCGCATCCTCGAGGCCGCCTTCATCGGCTACGCGGCCTACTATCTCGTGCGCAACAACCTGCCCGTGGTCTCAGCCGAGATGGGGGCCCGGCTCGGCTACGACAAATCCATGATCGGGGACATCCTCGCCGCGACGGCGATCTCCTACGGCGTCGGGAAGCTGGCGATGGGCTGGTTCTCCGACCGCTCGAGCCCGCGCCGCTTCATCGCGCTGGGCTTGGCGCTGACGGCCTGCCTCAACTTCGCCTTCGGCGCCTCCTCGGACTTCCGCCTCCATCTGGCCCTCTGGGCCGCCAACGGCTTCGTCCAGGGGATGGGCTACGGCCCCTGCGCGACGAGCTTGGCGCACTGGTACGGCCTCAAGGAGCGCGGGGCCGTCTTCGGGTTCTGGAACATGGCGCACAACGCGGGCGGGGGCCTCGTCGGAGTCATCGCCGCCTGGGCCGCGTCCCGGTGGGGCTGGCGCTCTGCCTTCTTCGTGCCCGGCCTGCTCGCTCTGGCCGGGTCCGCCTACCTCGCCTGGCGCATGCGCGACGCCCCGCCCTCCCTGGGCCTGCCGACCATCGAGGAGCATTTAGGAGAGCCGCCGCCCTCCCACGACCGCTCGGCCGCGGGCGGCGTCCCGGAGGGCATCTTCAAGCGCCATATCCTCACGAACAAGACGCTATGGCTCATCGCCTGCGCCAACTTCTTCGTCTACATCGCGCGCTACAGCATGCTCGATTGGGGCCCGACCTATCTCAAGGAGGTCAAGGGAGCCTCCCTGGGGCACGGGGGCTTGAGCACCCTGCTCCTCGAGTTCTCCGGCGCTCTCGGGATGCTGGCGACCGGCTGGCTCTCCGACCGCATCGGCGGGCGGCGCGGCCTGGTGAGCGCGGCCTGCATGGCGCCCTGCGTCCTCGCCTTCTGGGCGCTCACGCTCACGCCGCCCGGCATGCTCTGGCTCGACCTGGCCCTCCTCTCCCTGATCGGCTTCCTCGTCTATGCGCCCGTCATGATGCTGGGCGTGATGTCCTTGGACCTCACGGCCAAGGAGGCGGCGGGCACGGCGGCGGGCTTCGTCGGCCTCTTCGGCTACCTGGGCCGCGTCGTCCAAGGCAAGGGCATCGGCTGGCTCGCCCAGCACCACGGCTGGGGCCCCGCGCTCACCTGCGTGCTGGCCTGCGCCGCTTTCGCGGCCCTGCTGTTGTCGCTGACCTGGAACGTCCGGCCGAAGACGTGATTTAAATCCGCCATGACCCCGAGCGCGGTGATCGACCATGTATAATATACGCGGCGATGAAAGTCGTTGTGCGTCGAGAATGGAGGCGCCTTATTGGGCGCGACCGTTTAAACGCGCAGCGCACAAAGTGCGCTGCGGATAATGTATCTTAAGCCATGCCCAGGATTTCCCTGATCCCCAGCCGGCTCTTCCTCAAGCTCGCCCTGGCCCTCTGCGGCATGACGGCGCTCGGCATGGCGGCCGTGAACGTCTCCCTGACCCGGGTCATGCGCAAATACTTCATCCACGAGCTCGCCTACAGCCTGCAGACACAGGCCCAGATCCTCGCCTCCCTGCCCGAGAACCCGCTCTTCGCGCGCAAGTCCGAGGAGCGGCTCCATGAGGTGGCCGAGGCCTATGGGAAGGCCTGCATCTGCCGGGTCACCTTCATCCGGACGGACGGACGGATACTGGCCGATTCGGAGGTCAACGCGGACGCTCTCCCTCTGCTGACCAACCACTCCGACAGACCCGAGGTGCAGGGCGCGCTCGCCGGAAAGCGCGGCCTGGACATCCGCAAGAGCAACGTGCTTCAGACGGAGATGATCTACGTGGCCATGCCCGTGCGCACCCCCCAGGGGATCGTCGGCGCGGTGCGCATGGGGCTGCCCCTGACCAAGGCGATGCGCAAGCTCGCCCCCATGCGCCGGACACTCGCCGGCCTCACGGCCGGCCTTGTTGCCTTGTCGCTTTTGGTCGCGTTCTTCCTTTCCCGGTCCATCGGCTTTCCGGGAACTCCCTCGGCTTCGGGCAAAGAGAAGGGGTGATGGAGACGGATCCATCCCCCCGCCTGCGCTGGGCCGTGGCCGCGGTCCTCGCCTTGAGCGCGCTCTCCTTCCTCTTCTCCCCATTCTACATGAAGTATCTGCGCGGCAAGTTCCGGCGCGAACTGCCCTCCCAATGGGAGAAGGTGGCCAACAACGGCTCCTTCGCCTACGCCTCCCCCCTCCTTTACACCGCCCGCAACATCGAGGAAGGGATGTACGCGATGAAGGTGCGCCAAGCGTATCTGCACGGCTTCCCCTACGATCCCTACACCCATGAGCGCTCCCCGCGCTCCTGGGTCTTCGACAGCCTCCTATTCTATCCCCTGGTCCCCTTCGTGGCCGCGGCCGGAGGGGACATCCACCTGGGCTGGGCCCTGGCCCATGCCGCGCTCGGGGCCCTCTGGGTCTGGTCCTTCTTCATCGCGCTGAGGGTCTTCACCGACGACCGGAAGCTCGCCCTCGTCCTAGCCGCCTTCTTGTTCTTCTTCTTCGACTCGCTGAGGGCGCTCTTCCTGCTCCCTCACGCCCCCCTGCGCGCCCTGCCGCAGTGGATGTTCTTCCTCGTCGCCTACGCCACGGGCCAGGTCCAGTGGATGCGCCTTCCCACGCCCGGCATGAGCGCGCTATTCCCCTTCTGGCTGTTGGCCGGCGCCTGGAGGCTGTCTCTCGCGCAAAAGACGCGGCCCGTTCTCTCCCTGCTCCTGGGCGCGGCCTGCGGCTTGCTCTGCTTTCTGCACGCCTATGAATGGGTGTTCGCCTGCGCGGCCCTGGGCTTCTTCTTCCTTTGGGCCCTGCAGTCCCGGCTATCGGAGAGCGCGCGCTGGAATCTCGGCCTGGCGTTCCTGGCGGCCGCGGCGGTGTCGGCGGGCTACTACCTATTCGCCCGGTCCATGAACGCCCCGGTCATGGAGGACATCATCACCCGCGCGGGGCGCCACGGGCGCGTCTTCGAACCGGCCTCGCTCTATTTTCTCCCCTGGGCCGCGCTCTTCTACTGGAAATCGAGGCGGGCCGGAGAGCGTCTGCGCGGCCTCTGGCTGCTGTTGAGCGCCTGCGCGCTCGCCGTATCCGCCGCGGCCCTCATCCCCATGGCCGTCGGTTATGACATACAGTTCTACGGCCATACGGCGCGCATCGCAAGCGCGGCCATGCTCCTGGGCTTGCTGGGCTGGGGTCTGCATGGCGCGCACGAGAGGTTCCGTCTCGGCCGGATCGACGCGGCCATGCTCCTCTGCTTCCTATTCGCCTGGGTCTTCCTGCGCGAGAAAGCCTGGGCGGACACCCATTACAAGATATTCGGGACCCCGCGGCACATCGAAGAGGCGCTTTCCTGGGTCGGGAAGGCGGTCCCGGAGGAGGGCCTGGTGGTGAGCCTCTCGGGCGTCGCCACCCAGCAGCTCGGGCTGCTGGGACGCACGCGCTCGCTCGCCGCCGCCGGCTCGCCCTCTTACGGTTCCCCGGTGCCCACGGAATACATCCTCAGGGGCCTGGCCCGCATCCTCAAGACCGCGCGAGCGGACCCGGAACGCTTCCTGGCCGAGCGTTGGGACCGCAGCGAGGAGCGCGACACGCTCAAACAGCAGACCGCCTACTTCAACCGAGACATCTCCCTGGAAGCGGCCGAGGCCGCGACCTGGCCCGTGTTCCTGCTCGATGTCGAGGGTTTCCGCGAGCGGTCGGTGCAGGCCCGCAAGCTCGAGATACTCCGGTATTTCAAGGAAGAGGCGCCCCCGCCCCGCCCCTATTGGCTCTGGATCGGCCGGCTCGATGAGCCTTTCTTGAAGGAAAACCCCCCGAGCTTCGGCGGCAAGCTCGCCTTCGAGAATCCGGGCGTGCGGATCTATTCCTTCGAGTAGCCATGCCCCGCGCGGTGCTGGGACTCGGGATGCGCCAGGCCGCGGGGCTCAAGCTCGCGCGCCTGCTCTCCATGCGGGAGAAGGATTTCGCGCGGCTCGTGCGCGAGGCGGAGGAGGACCCTCTCTTCACCCGCCTGCTCCGTTTCGGCGTCGTGAGCCGGACGCCCTTCCCCCGGGCGTATTTCACGGCCCGGCGTCTGGCCGGACGGGAGCTCGCCGCTCCGGCCCAAGGGCTCGGGGAGCTCCTCGATGGCCGTTCCGATCTGGTGCGCCTCATGAAAAGGGCGGGGCGGGAGAGGTTCGAGGAATGCTTCCTGCGGGAAGAGGGGATGAGCGATGAGGAGCGGGGCCGCCGCTGCGGACTCAGCGCGCCGCAGGCGCGCCGTCTCAGGGAGTTCCTTGACCGCATTACGATCCGGTGTGATTTCGAGCGCTCCGCGTCCGCCCCGCCCAAGACTTTCAGCGCCGTGGCCGGCATCGGCATCGAGAAAGGAGAGCCGCATTTGCGCTTCTTCCACCGCGACATCTGGAAAGGGAGCTATCGCGTGGCCGCCGATCGCCTGGCCGAGCAGAGGGCCTCGATGCCGGAGGCAGAACGCGGGCGGATGGAAAGGCTTCTGCGGAGGCTGGAACTCCTCAACCGCCGAAAGACCACGCTCTATGCCGCCCTGGAGGCGCTGGCCTCGGCCCAGTCCGCCTATCTGAAGACCGGCGATCCGCTCCAGCGCCAGCCGCTTACCCAGCGTTCCCTGGCGACGGCCTTAGGCGTCGATCCCAGCGCTCTCAACCGCCTCATCTCCAATAAGTCCGTCGAGCTCCCCTGGGGCACGGAAGCGCCCATGAAGGCCCTGCTCCCCAGCGCCAAGGCCTTGGCTCTCGAGCGCCTGGCCGCTCTGGTCACGCAGCGCCCCGGGTTCTCCGATGAGAAGCTCAGGGTCGAACTCGCCTCGCTCCATCAAATACGGCTCTCGCGGCGTTCTATCGCCCAGTACCGCAAGGAGCTTGGACTGCCCAAATCCCCAAATCGCGAGAAACGCGGCGGCGTTTGTCGCGATTTGGATCTTTCATGAGCTGGCCCATCGCCGTCGCCCTGGCTTCCGCCGCGTTCAACGGCATCGTGGGCGCCCTGGCCTATGTCCGGGGGCGCGAGCAGAGCCTCTATCGCAGTTTCTCGCTGCTCGGCTTCTCCTTCGCCTTCTGGAGCCTGGCCTATGTGCGGGTCTGGCCGGATTTCGACGACCGATTGTGGATGAGACTCCTCTTCACCCCTCTGGCCTGGCTGCCCGGCGCGGGCCTCTCCTTCGTCTGGAGCTACACCGGACTCCCCGAGGAGTCCCGCAAGAGACGCACCGCCCCCCTTTATGCCGCCGGTCTTTTGGCTCTGGGCCTCTTATGGGGGGGCAAGATCACGCTGCTCCAGTTCCGCGCGGCGTTCATCTTTTCGGGCCTCCCCATCTTCGCCCTCGCCTTGGGCCTCCTCTTCGCCCACTGGCGCAAGGCCCAGGACGCCGAGGAGAAGAACCGGCGCGGCTACCTTCTCCTGGCCACGGCCATCGCGGTGATCGGCGGGTTCACGGACTTCCTGCCCGCGGCCGGGGTGCCGTTCCTCTCGCTGGCCAACCTCGCGCTCATGCTCTATTCGGTCATCGTGCTCCTGGCCATTTCCCGGCACCATCTCCTCGATCTGCGCTCCGCCCTGGGCCAGGCCCTGGGGCTGGGCCTGGCCGCGCTCCTGCTGGGAGCGCTGCTGACCCTGCTCGCGTGGCTGACCCGGGCGATGGAGGGCCGGCTTTTCTTGAACTTCTTCCTCGTCAGCCTGCTCTTGACCGCCGCCCTGCCGCCGCTCTGGGAGCGCTACAACGCGGCCTTCAACCGCTGGTTCTTCTCGCGGCAGGCGCGCCGGGAGCGGGACTTGGAGGCGCTGGAGCGCGCGCTCGACGGCGTGTGGGAGCTCGAAGGCATCGAGTCGGCGGTGAAAGGCGCGGTGCGCTCGGCCTGGGGGGCGGAAGCGGAGCTCCTCTGGGAGAACAAGGCCCTGCGCGGGATAGAAAGCCCGGCCTCCCTTCCCGCCGGCCTGCGCGCTCCATTGGGCGCGGAGCCCGCACCCTCGACCCTTGCCGTGTTGCGCCGCGGCCGGGCGGAGTCGGGCGGGCCAGGAGGGCGCGACGCCGTTCTGGAAACCATGGAGGCGCGAGCCGCCGAAGCCGTGGTGCCGGTGCTGCGCGAGGGCGAGCTCATCGCGGCCGTGTTCGTGGGCGCGCCCAGCCAGGGCTACTTCGACCTCTCAGCCGTCCGCTGGCTCAGGCGGCTTGGGCAGTCCATCGCGCGCGCCGCGCGCTCGGCCGAGCTCGCGCGCGGGCTCCTGCGCGCCGACCGCCTGGCCCAGATCGGCACGCTCTCAGCCGGCATCGTTCATGAGGTGCGCAACCCCTTGAGCGCCATCCTGGGCGCGGTTGAATTGCTGCGCCGCAACAGCCCCGGCATCGACCGCAACGAATACCTCGACATCCTGGCCAAGGAGGTGATGCGGCTCGACGGGACGGTCTCCGAGCTGCTCGACTACGCCGCGGCCAAGCCGGGAAAAAGCCTCTGCCGGTGGCCGCAGGTATGGGGCCGGGTGGAGAAGCTGCTTCGGGCCGCCCTGCCCCATGACCTCGCCCTGGAAGGCGCCGGGGAAGACCTCGCGCTGGCCATCTCGGCCGGGCATCTCCAGCAGATACTGCTCAATCTCGTGCGCAACGCGGCCCGCGCGGCCTGCTCCGAGCCGGCGCGCAAAAGAGACGGCAGGCCCGCGGTCCGGGTGGGGATCAGCGCGTCGGCCGGCCGCGCGCTCATCGAGGTGTCGGACACGGGGCCGGGGATATCCGCGGAGATCTTGCCCAGGCTTTTCACTCCGTTTGCCACGGCGTCGGAGGGAGGGACGGGGCTGGGGCTCGCCACGGTGCGCCGGCTCGCGGAACTCTACGGCGGGCGGGCCTGGGCCGAGAACGGCGAGAAGGGAGCGAGGTTCTTCGTGGAGATTCCGGCGGCCGAGATGGTAGACTAGGAAGAAATGAAAAGGAAGTTCTCGATAAAACGGCGCAGGCCCCCCGAAAGAAGCACCCCCCCGCGGGGGGGGCGCTGACATGGCGCCCCTCATTCTCGTCATAGACGACGAAGCCAACATCCGGAAGGTGCTCAAGGGCTTCCTGGAGGAGGAGGGCTTCCGGGTGGTGACGGCCAAGGACGGCGCCGAGGCCCGCAAAGCCATGGCCCAGGCCCCGGACCTGGCGCTCTGCGACCTCAAGCTGCCCGGGACCGACGGCATCTCCCTGCTCAAGGAACTGCGCCGCGCGCGGAGCGTCCCCGTGATTTTGATGACGGCCTTCGGCACCATCCCGGCGGCAGTCGAGGCCATGCGCGCGGGGGCCTACGATTTCCTGGCGAAACCCCTCGATTATGCCGAGCTCAAGCGCCTCCTGCGCAAGGCCCTGGCCTCCGCCGGCGCGGAGTCGCGGGAATGGGTCATGGAGCCGGCCGAGGGCCCGCATCCCCTCATCGGCAAGAGCCCGGCGATGGCCGAGGTCTACCGCCTCATCGCCAAAGCCGGGCCCACCTCGGCCACCGTGCTCATTCTGGGAGAGACCGGCACCGGCAAGGAGCTCGCGGCCGCGGCGTTGCACAGGGCCTCGCCCCGCAAGGAGGGGCCCTTCATCAAGGTGCACTGCGGCGCCATCCCGGAGGACCTGCTGGAAGCCGAGCTCTTCGGCTACGAGAAAGGGGCGTTCACCGGGGCGGTGCGCGACAAGCCCGGAAAGTTCGAATTGGCCGACGGGGGAACGGTGTTCCTCGATGAGATCGGCGAGATGAGCGCGGCCATGCAGGTGAAGCTTCTGCGGGTCCTGCAGTCCGGGGAGTTCGACCGGGTAGGCGGCGTGGAGACCCGCTGCGTGGACGCCCGCGTGCTGGCGGCCACGCACCAGGATCTCAAGCGCGCCGTGGAGGAGAAGCGCTTCCGCGAAGACCTCTACTACCGCCTCTGCGTGGTCCCCATCACGATCCCCCCCCTGCGCGAGCGACGCGAGGACATCCCGGAGCTGACGGATTTCTTCCTAAAACGCCTTTCGGCCAAGAACAACCGCCCCGTCCCCGCCATCGAGCCCGAGGCCTTGGAAGCGCTTTGCGCGGAGCGTTGGGAAGGCAATGTGCGTCAGCTCGAGAACCTGCTCGAACGCGTCCTGGTCTTGCTGGAAGGCAAGACCATCCACAAGAAAGACCTTCCTCTCTAGCTGCGGCGCAGGCGCAGGTGGGCGCGCCGTATCAGGGACCTGACCCGCCGGGCATAGGCGCGATAGCGCTGAAGCGACGCGGGATCCTTGAGCAGGGCCAGGTCCGTCTCGATGCGCGCGCGCGTCTCGCCCTCCCGCCGCAATTCCGCGGCGGCGGGGGCGACGACATCCCTCTCGTAGCCGCGGACCTCCTCTTCGGGCTGGCCGGATTCCCGCATCCGTCCCAGCGTCGCTTGATGGCGGGAGAGAGCGCCATCGAGGCGGCGGGTCCTGGATTTCGAGCGGCCGCGCAGCTTCAGCAGGCGGCGCTCGAACTCCGCGACACCCTGTCCCGCTCCGAAGCCCAGGTTGTCCGTGTAGGAGGCGGCGACGTATCCCATGAAAGCCTCCGGGCTTTCGCGGAGCAGATATTCGGCTTCGCGGGAGAATTCACCCTTTTTAAACCGGATTCCGAGTTCCCGGGCCACCTGTATCGTGACCACATGGGCCTCGAGCTCCATCTCGACGGCGTCGGTGGGAAGGCGGTTGAACCGCTGCACTGCGTGAAGGAGCTCATGGATGAACACCGGTGCGGAGAGCTCCGGCGCGAGCTTCTTGTAGCTCAAGCCCATGCGCAGCATTCCCCAATCGTAGACATACTCGCCGTTGTTGGCGCGGAGGTCCGCGAATTCGATCATGACGGGCCGTCCTTGGGCCTTGGACATGGCCGACACCTGCGCCAGGACGCGCCGCGCCGTGCGGGAGCGGGTCGCGGCGGAGACCGCCGCCTGGATCCAGCGCCGGTCCTCCGCGTCCGCGACGGCCAGATAGGGCGGCAATTCCGCCGCCGCGGCCTGGACTGGGGAAGCGTCTTGCGCGGGGGTCTCGATGCCGGAGCCATCGAAAGTCGCCGCCAAGGCCGCCGAAGCTCCGTCCGCCGGAGAGTCTTGCGATTTTTCGAGGCTTTCCGCCCGCTCGATGAGCGAATCGAGGGCGCCGACGCGACGGTCTTGGGACTTGGAGGCCTCGGGGAAAGCGGCCTGGGAAGCGCTCTCCGCCGGGAGGACGGCCGCCGCGGCTCGGGCGCCGGATTCAAAACGGACGATACCCGGCCGCAGGCTCGGCAGGGCTGGGAGCTGGGATGGGATCGAGAGGGCGGGAACGCTCGCGCGGAGAGCGGGGTTTGGAAGAGCGAGCCCGATGGCCGGGGCGCCAAGAGGGAGAGCGGAAAGCGAGCTCGGCGTGAAGGCTGTGGCTGGGACCCGCGCGACCTGGGCAAATGCGCAGGCCGGAACGGCCATCAACGCCGATGACAAGAGGCGAAGCCTCATTAACTTCGATTTTAACCCGCGCATCCCGCCGCCGTACCGGTCCAAAGGCCTCCGGCCGCGGAGGCATTGTTCCCCGTCCCTTTTGGGAATAGAGGCCCTCCTTCTTAGAACACGCGCAGCGCGCTTTGCACGCCGCTCATCAGGTATCATTATCATTATGAAAGGTGGGACCTCTCCGGGGGAGCTGGCGGATCTTATCGAGGAGCTGGGCCTGCCCTCCGCCGCGGCGCGGGAGAAGGCCCGCGCGAAGCTCAAGCGCCTGACGGGAAGGGACTACGGGGCCGACCCGGGGCCCTGGCGCGAGTGGTGGGAAAAGAACGCGCGCCTTCATTGCAACCGCTGCGGCAAGCCGCTCTTCGACCGGAAAGTCTATTATCGCGTAAAGGCCCGTCTCACCTCCGAACCAACGGAGCTCCACATCTCCGAAGAGGACCTATCGAGGGACACCTCGGCCGAGATGGAAGAGCTCTTCAAGCGCCTGGAGGGCAAACCGGTCCAAGAACTCGAGGACGAGGTGTTCGTGCTCCTCGACTACTACCTCTGCCTCCCCTGCAACCGGGCCAACGTGGCCCAAGTCCGCAACGGCCCCGCCCGCTTATCAATCCCAACCCGCCGCTTATTTCAATGCAAATCAGCGGCGCTTTGGTCCCATTGGCATGATAATTGATCCCCTCCTGGCGGACAGGGAGGGATCATGAAGATAGGGTTCATAGCGATGAGCGGGGTCCGGGCGCAGAGCGAGGAGCTCAACCGGATCGGCCTGACCTTGCCGGGCTTCGTGGAGCGCAAGCAGGTCATCGCCTCCATGCCGAGCCTTTCCTTGCTGACCTTGGCCGCGCTGACCCCGCCCCACATCGAGACCGAATACCGGGAGATAAAGGACCTGCGGGTAGAAGGCGGGCTTCCCGGCGATTACGACTTGGTGGCCATCAGCTCCTTCTCCGCTCAGATCGGCGACGCCTACAAGGTCGCGGACTCCTACCTGGCCCGTGGGGTCCCCGTGGTGCTGGGCGGACTTCATGTCAGCGTCCTGCCGGAGGAGGCGAAGGCTCACGCCACGAGCGTGGTGATAGGGGAGGGAGAGCCTCTCTGGCCGCTGGTGGTCCAAGACGCCGAGCGGGGCGAACTCAAGCCCTACTACCGGCAGGCTCCCGGCCGCTGGTTCGACCTTGCCGATTCCCCCGTTCCCCGCTACGAGCTGCTCGACCTGGCGAAATACAACCGCCTGACGGTGCAGACGAGCCGGGGCTGTCCCCACCGCTGCGAGTTCTGCGCCAGCTCCATACTCCTGACCCCCAAGTACAGGGTCAAGCCCGTCGAGCGCGTCCTCGACGAGGTCCGGGCCATCAAAAGGCTCTGGGATCGGCCCTTCATCGAGTTCGCAGACGACAACTCCTTCGTCCTGCGCGAGCACTACAAGGCCCTCCTGCGCGCCCTGATCCCGGAGAAGGTCCGGTGGTTCACCGAGACCGACATTTCCGTGGCCGAGGATTCCGAGCTCCTGGAGCTCATGCGCGAGAGCGGGTGCCAGCAGATACTCATCGGCCTGGAGAGCCCGCGCGCGGCCGGGCTCGATGGGCTTGAACTGCGCCGCAACTGGAAGTCGGGGCGGCTTCCCGGTTATGAGCGGGCCATCGAGCGCATCCAGTCGCACGGGATCACGGTCAACGGCTGCTTCATCCTCGGGCTCGACGGGCACGGCCCCGAGATATTCGACCAGGTCTACGAGTTCGTCGAGCGCTCGAAGCTCTACGAGGTCCAGATCACGGTGCAGACCCCCTTCCCGGGGACGCCGCTGTATTCGCGGCTCAAGTCCGAGGGAAGGCTCATCGAGGAGGGGCGCTGGGACAAATGCACGCTCTTCGATGTGAACTACATCCCCTCGGGCATGGCGCCCAAGGAGCTGGAGCGGGGGATGGTGGAGCTCGCGCGCAGGCTCTACACCGAGGAGTTCATCGCTCGAAGGAGGCGCGCCTTCAAGGAGGACTTCCGCCATGCCCGCTTGGCCGCCCGTTGACCGAAATGATATGAGACGCTATCTTCGGGTCCTGGCCTGGGCTTATCTGCTCGAAACGCTCGGAGAGGCCGCTTACCGGACGGGAGGCATGGGCATCGGACAGTGGGCGGAACGGGAAAGATGGGAACTATTCGCGGATACCGAGGCGGCGATGAGCCTGCTCATCAGGGAGGAGCTCCTGCGCCTGGGCGTCCGGCCGCCGCTCCGGGCGGCTCAGATGACGGAACGGGCCGCCCGAGCCCTGTGCGGCCTGCTGGGCGCGCCGCTCCTTTCATCCCTGATCCGGCATATCCTCGGCCAAAGGCGGTATTCCCGCTGGGCCGACGAGTTCCGGCCGCGCAACGCTCCCCTATGGGACGCTCTCCTGGAGCACGAACGCAGGCAAGTCGAGCATTTCGAAGGGGCATGGTCCCTGGGGCATTGAGGAGGAGAGCGGGACTCCTCGGGTGCGTTCTCCTGCTTTTCGGGGCGCGGGCGATATCCTTCGCCCAATCAGGCGATGCCGGTCCGCCCGCGGTTGTCAAAAGTTCCGCCACCGAACGCACGGTCTTCCTTCTCCACGGCATACTGCGCACCGACCGCTCCATGCGGCGCCTGGAGAAGACGTTGAAATCCCGAGGGTTCCAAGTCGTCAGCCTGCGTTATCCAAGCCGTTCACGAACCATCGAGGAGCACGCGGACTGGCTGGCCGGGGAGGTGAAGGAAAAGGGCCGCGGGGACCTCTATTTCGTGGGACATAGCTTGGGGGCGATCGTCATTCGGCGCTACCTCGCGGTCCATCATCCCGCCAATGCCAAGCGCTTCGTCATGGTAGCCCCGCCTAATCATGGAAGCTTCATGGCGGAAAAGGCCGCCCAGCTGGGGGTCTATCGCTGGATCTATGGGTCCAAGGCGGGAATGGAATTGAGGTCCTCCAACGAGAACTTCTGGCGGAGCCTTCCCCCTCCTCCCATCGAGTTCGGCATACTGGCGGGCGGGCTGGGTGACGACAAGGGCTTCAATCCCAGCCTGCCGGGCGACGACGACGGCACGGTGACCGTCGAAGAGGCCCGGCTCGAGGGCGCCAAGGACACGCGGATCGTGCCGTATCAGCACAGCCTGAT
>CAYWAR010000004.1:0-19835 GCA_964455765.1 uncultured Elusimicrobia bacterium | reverse complement strand
AGCCGTAGGCTTTGAGGCCGTCTTCCAGCAGTTGCGCCGCCTGCTTCAGCCCGGCGATGGATTCCCGGTGGAAATCCTCCAACTTGAGGGAGGAGTCCTTCTCGTTCCTACTCCAGAGCATCTTGGAGGCATTCCCAAGACCCTTATCGGCGCTCTTCTGGAACTTGAGGATGTCATCATGGATCTTGCCCGTCAGAGCGATGGTCTTGACGGCTTGGATCTGCACGGCAGGGGTTTGGTCCTGCGGCAGGCCACCGATTCGGGCCAATTGCCAGTGCACGGCCGATAGGCGCCAGAAAAGGCCGCCCGATATCCCGTCGTGCTTGGGCGGCTTGGCCATGAGCAGGCCGCTGAAATCATCTAAAAAGGAGGCCGCTTGGGGGACTTGCTGACCAGTGCGTTTTGCCCTTTGATCCAGACTCTTCAGTATTCCCGCCGACTGCTCGATACGCTTGCGCAGGGGGACATCCGCCCGCGAGGCATCAGGCCCGCCCGAAGAGTTTTCACCCGCGATGACGCAATAAACAGCCAGCGCCCCCAGGAGGGGCGCCAAGCTAGCCCGGAGAAGCGGAGAGAGCCTCGGACTCAAATCCTCAGGTTCCTTTGAGCTGGAAGGTGTCGATCAAATGCTCGAATTTCGGCAGGTGGCGGTCGAACTCCTTCACCTCGGCGGAGTAGCGCAGGACCCAGAACCCTTCCTTCTGCGGGACCACGACGTAGGCCTTGCGGAGCATCACCACTCCCTTTTGGGCCTTGCGCGTGATCAGCTTCCCGTTGACGTAGACCTCGGGCTTGGAGCGGATCCCCTTCTGGACGTCGAAACGGGATGAGCCGATCCCCGAGACCTTGACCGCGCGGACGATGGCCGAGGACCGCGGGATGGGGTTCTTCACCCCCATGCGCTTCCATTCCCTCTCGGAGACCCCCGTGACGCCCGTGTGGGAGTCGATGAAGCTCTGGGGGGACTTGAAGCCGTCCTTGCCGTGGCGGTAGAAGTCGACATGCATCCCTGGAGCGTAGGCCCCCTCCGGCGCGGCGAGCACGACGTGGAGGCCCTTGCCCGGGCTCGCAGACCAGTCCGAAGGGACTTCGCAGGTGAAGGGATCGGAGGAGAGCGGCCAGGGCTTGTAGTCCTGGGACGCCGCCGCCAGGGAGAGGAAGAGGCTCGACGACAGGAGAAGCGCTTTCATTTCCAACCCTCCTAATTATTGACCGCGCCCACGGAGGATTTCGGGCCCAAAGCCTCCATGTACGCCCGGGGATGGGCCCTGACGTCCTCGAGTTTCTTATCGAGGGTTCGCTCCGCGGCCTTGATCTCCGCCTCGGTGAGATCCTTATTCTGCCTTAACGCCTCCTTCTTCTTCTCGATCATCGCTCCGTATGCGGAAACCATCCGGTCCACAGTCTCGTTGTACTTCAGGACATGGGCGTTCTCCCGGGCTTCGAGATCCTTCTGCAGGGCCTTCTGCTCCTGGATGATCTTATTGGCATCCTTCTTCGCCTCGAACGCGGCACGCAGCTCGCCCTCGGTGGGCTTGGGGATGACGCGCCGGGTGATCTTCTCCGCCTCCCGGAGCTTCTTCTCGGCCTCCTCCAGGGCGACGCGGCTCTTTTCCTGGTCGGCATTGATCTGCCCGGCCGTCCTGTTCTGCAGGATGTCGTTGAAGGCCTCCTTCTGGTCCTCTTGGTGAAGGCGCGTCGTATCCTCGGTGACCGGGTCCTCCGGTTCGGTCTTCTTCTCGGAGTTCGTCGTGACCGTGGAATCCGAGGAGGCGGTCTGGGTGGTCCCGCCCTTGTCCGAGGAGGGCGCGGGCGTCGTCTGCTGCGTGGAGACCTGGTCCGGCGACACGGTCTGGCCGGACTGCACGACGCTCTCCCGAAGATTCTGCGCTTCCAATTCGGCGTCGCTGGAGAGCGCGCCTCTCCCGTCTTGGACGCCGTTGACGAGCTCAAGACTCTCGGCGAGATTGGCCGCCATCTCGATGGAGGAGTAGTTCAGCCGGCCGTCCTGCCCTTGCGCCGTCTCGGGAAGAGTCAGAGAGGTCTTGGTCACCTTGCCCTCGGCGTCCAAGTCGAGCTTGATGGTCGTGTTGTCGCAGGAGGAGCAGAGCTGGATGTCCGGCTTGTAGGTCTCCAGCGCCTTGAGCGTCCTCTCGGAATCCGCCAGCGAGGAGAGGCGGAGCATGTCGATGAGGGAGTCCTTGATCTTGGCGTCGTAGGGGAGGCCGTTGACGCTCGGGATGAGGAGGAATTTCTTCTTCATCTCCTGGAACGCCTTCTCCGCCTCCGGGACCTTCGAGGGATCCGTTTTCTTGAGCTCCGCGATGGTCTTCTCCATCGCGAAGAGTTCCCGCTCGAACACATCCTTGGCGGTCAGAGCCGCCCCTTCCTTCGAGACGCAGCCCCAAGCGCCCGCGACCGGGTAATCGGTCTGTTTCGGTTCGGTCTTGTTCTTGCAGGAATCGACCAGGATCGTATTGTTCGGATCGGAGGTCTGGAGGTAATAAGGCCCCTTGGGTCCGCTCTCGTTCTTGCCGCCGCCCCCGGAGGAAGCGCCGGCTGCGCTCCGGGTCTTGGAGCCGGACTCCTCGCCGGTCCATTCCGTCCCCTTGACCGCACCCATCCCTCCGGCATCCTCGGGCTGGCCCTCCTTCTTCCCGACGGGGGCGTTGAACTGGCCCTGGCCGGGTTTCTCCTTGCAGACCAACAGAGTCCCCTGGGCCTTCAGGGGGACGGAGCAGGCGGCTTGGAGCTTTTCGAATTCCCCCTGCTTCAAGTTGGCGTAAGGCACTCCGTCGCGCAGGCGCGCCTCCAGGGATGCCTCGCCTTTCTTGGTCTTGGTGGTCTCCTTGGCGCTGGCCTCCACCTTGCCCTTGGCTTTATCAGCGAGCTCGACGAGCCCTATCTCCGACTTGACCGCGTTGAGATCGTCGGCGGTCAACTCGGTCAGTTTGTCTATCTTCTCCTGCTCCTTGCTCTTCTGATCGTCGAAATCCTTTTCCGCCAGGTCCCGCGCCCAACGGCTATCCCCGGGGGTGACGACCTTAGCGACGGCGCTATCCTTCTCGCGCTCTTCCTCCGTCCTGCCCCCAAGCGCTCTCCCCGCCAACTCGACGGCCCCGCCGAAAATCTGCTTCCCGTAGGACCAGGCGGTCTCCAAGAATCCCATTCCCGGGAGGCCTGCCTTCTCCTTGTCCGCCGCGGCGGACCGTTCGGTCTGTGCCGATTGTTGGATGGAGTCGCCGGCCTTCACGATGCCGTCGTTGTTAGCTATCCCGATGCCGATGGCTCCCGCGAGGGCCACCGCGCCCAATATTGGAAGAAAAATGAAACCGCGCTGGGACTTGAGTGGGCTGCTCATAAAATCCTCCGACGAAGGGGCCGATCAATAGGCCGATATGGAGCGAATACGAAGCGCTATTAGTGTAAAGAGTCTAGGACTTTTTGTCAAGGGACTTTTAGGTCTAAAGACCTATATTCTAGTCAGGATTCCCGTTACCGCGGCGGGGACTGCTTTTTCCGGTGAGAGAGCCATTCGAGGAGCGCCCAGGCGAGCAGGGCGGCTCCCACGCCCATCAACGCCCAGGGGAGCCAGGGATGCGGGGAGCGCGGAGGCTGAGGTTCCCCCGGCCGGGAGGGGTCTTGGGGATCCTGGGGCCTGGAAGGGTCTTGCGGATCGGCGGGATCGCGGGGCCTGCGCCGCCGCTCGCGCTCGAGCTCATCCTCGAGCTCGGAGAGGCGGCGGCGCTCGGCGGCCAGTTCGGAGTCCAGCCGGGCTAAGTCGGTCTCGATCCGGCGGATGTCGGCCTCGAGCGCCTCTTGGCCGCCGATGCGCCAGGCGAAGCGGCGGGTCTCTTCGCGCAGGGGGCCGAGGCGCTCATCGGCGGCGCTGCGCTCGCCCAGGACCGCGTCCAGGGTCCGCCGCGCGGAGGCGAGGGCGTCGCGCAAGGGGCCCGCCGCGGCCAGGGCGCCGCGCCGGCCCAGCTCGAGGGAGGCCGGCAGGTCCTTGAGCCGGTCCGCGATCGCGCCGTACTGGCGGGAGCCGGGGCGTATGCGCACGAGCTTCTCGACGCGGTCGATCTCGATGTGGCCGGGCTCCCCCCAGACGCGGACCTCGCCGCTCCCGTCGGAGCGCGGATCGGCGGCCACCAGCGGGTCCTTGAGCTCGTCCTCGATGGCGTCGAGCCCGGGCTTCTCCTCGATGCGGGAAGTCTGATAGGCGGGGCGCAGCTCGGAGCGACCGCGCCGCGTCTCGAGCCAGGCCGTCTGCACGCCGCCTTCGAAAAAGGAGAGCACGCGCTTGCGGGCGTTGACCAAGTCCTCGGTGTTGTAGACCACCGTGCGCCCGATGTGCTTGACGCCGAAGCTCACGTCCTTGGAATCCGCGGCGCGCGCGTCCTTGTCGTAGATGTTCTGGCCGGGCGAGAGGGGAGAGTCCAGCTCCACCTCCGCGGGGAATTGGCTGGGGTCGAAGTGCCACTCCACCGGGTCGGGGAGTATGTCGAGCACGTCCAGCCGGCCCGCCACCCTGCGGAAGAAGCCGTGATGCTCGGTGGAGCCCCCCTCGATCTTGCGCATGTAGACGCGGCCGAGATAGCCTTCCTGGCGCGGGTCGCGGCCGGTCAGGAGCTCCACGGGGGTGCGGAGCACTCCCTTGGGTATCTCCCAGAGGAGATTGCCCCAATTCCAGGGCATGAGACCCCAGTGATCGGCCTCCGTGAGCTTATGGCCCGCGCCCTCCAGGCGGGAGATCATGTAGCGGCGGTTGAGCAGGACCGGCAGGCCGCTCTCGGGCTCCACGTAATGCTGGAGGCGAAAATTGGGGTCGATCTTCCGGCCGCCCCGCTCATAGGAGGCTCCATCGACCGCCTCCAGCCTCCACGCGGGAGCCGCCTTCTCCACGACGCCCTGGTCCATGTAGAGCCGGACCAAAGTCTGGTCCTTGTCCATGACCGCGGCGAACACCTCCCCGGAAACGGATCGGACGCCGACCGAGGGATGACCCGAGGAAGTGCCGCCTCCGAGGCCTTGGGGGCGGCCTCCCTCCGGCTCGCCCAGGCGCATGTCCAAAGAACGGTCCCCGAACACGGCCCTCGCGCGCACGCCGACGAGGGCGTTCCTGCCGTCGATGAGCAGCTCGGCCTCGCGCGTCAGGTGGAGGCTGAACCCGCCGTACCCGTCCAGATAGGCCTCCTGCGCCTTCACCTCGTCCTCGCCGAGCCCGGCTTCCCGCAGCGCGCCGAGATACTCCGCAGAACGATTCTTCCAAAGCCCGGCCGCGGCCAAAAGCTTGCCGGCCTCCTTGAGGTCGGCGAGCGCCTCCTCGGCGAGCCGGAGCGCGTCCGAGGCGGCCTCCTGGGTCTTGGCCGAGCGCCCCATGGCCTCGGAGAGGCGCTTCTGCGCGGCCTTGAAATCCTTGTCCATGATGACGCGGGCGTCGAGTTCCGGCTTCACCCGGGCCGCGTACTCGCCCTCGGACTCGCCTTCGCCGCGAGGATACTCCGCCCGGACATCGCGCGCGAGCCGGTCCCGGACATCCTTCTCCGTGAGCTGATAGCGCAGCGTCTCCCCCTCCGCCAGGGCGCGGTCCTTCTGCGCCGCGTCCTTCGCCTCGAAGAGCCGGGCCTGCGCCGCTTTCAGGTTCTTGATGGTCTTGGGCAGGACATGACCCGCGTCTTTCAAGGCGTCGAGCGCCTCGTTGAAGTCGTCCCGGGTCAGGTAGAGGGCCGCCACTCTCCCGCTCTTATCCATGGCGAAGGCGTAGCTTTGGAGCTTGACCCCCATCCAGCCCGACCGCTGCGCGCGGACCTGGTGCTCGCGCGCGGAATCGATCATGCGCCCTACTCCCCGGGGGCCGATCTCCAGCCTCCAGAACTTCGCGGCCTCCGGATCGCCTTCGGCCTTGAGCCGGGAGAGGTGGTCGCGCAGGGACTCCAGGGTCGGGAATTGGTCGCGGCCGATGCGGCGGGAGCCGGTGTAGACGATGGTCTCCGCGCCGGAAGGGTCGTCCCAGAGCGATTTGAGCGGGTGCGCGGCCACGCGCAGCCCCCGCGCGTCCGCGCTCCGTGAGAAGACGAACAGTCGGAAGACCTCCCCAGGGGAGGTCTTCCCGTTTGAGGGGCGATCTTCGCCGTTCTCTACCCCCTTCAGCAGCTCCTCATACCCGATCCCTCTTGTTTCCGTTCCCACCAGCGAACTCAGCGCGAACTCGCTCTTCTCCAAGACCTCGTAGATCCCCACCCGCGCCGCGTTTTCCCCCGAGAGCTTCTCCGCCTCGGCGCGCCGGGCCTCGGCTGCGTCCGTGCCGGCGACGAGCTCGAGCCGTTCCCCCGCCGGGCCTTCGGGCTTGAGCCAGAGGCGGCCCTCCGGCCCCTTCTCGATGCGGCCGCCCTCCTCCAGCCGAGCGATGTCGGAGGCGGTGTGCCAGCCTTCCACGGTCCAGAGCCTGCGGCCCTGCCCGTCGGTCCTGGTCGCCGCGTAGAGCGCAGAGAGCCCCGCGCCCTCCCCCGAACTCCAGCGCGCCTGCAGGGAGCGCAGGCGGTCCAGGGAGGTCAGCGCCTCGTGGAACTCCGCCGGGGTCGCGCGCTTGAAGCGCAGAGCCGCCAAGCGCCCTTCCTCGAGCATCACCAGCGCGTCGAGGGCCAGCGCGCCCCGTCCGCCCTTGGCCGAGGCTTTTTGCCGGGCCAGGGATTCCCGTATCCCGTGGAGCTCGTCGAGACGGTGGGCGAGGAGCGGGTCGGCTTGGACCTCCGGGGAAGAGAAAAGAGCGAGCACTTCCTCGTCATAGGCCTGCGCGGACTTGAGGTAGCGGTCCAAGGCCAGGTCGCGCAGGATGAACTCGGCCGGGCCGGAGAGCGAGCCCGCATAATCCTCCAAGAGGGCCTGCCGGGCCTCCTCGCGAGCCGACCGGAGCTTCTCGAGCCCCTCCAGCGCTCCCCGGACGGCGCGCAGGCCCTCCTCCCCTCGCGCCGCCCCTGCGGCGTCACCCGCCGCGGGGGCCGCGATGGAGAGTCCCAGAGCCTTGGCGTAGGCCGCGCGCATGGAATCGAGAAGTTCCTTGTCCTCTACGCGGGCGCTCTTGGCCCCCTCGAGCTCGGCGCCCACTTCCGCCTGAAGGAAGCGGAGGAAGGCGGCGCGCTGGGGGGCTGCGCGCAGGCCCGACCAGAGCTCCGCGAGCGCGCCCTCGACTCGCAAGCGCCGGCCCTCGGTGTCGGCCCGGGCCAGGAGATCGAGCTTCTTCTGCCCGGAGAGGCCCCCGTGATGGCGCACCGAGTCGGAATCCTCGTGCATCGCTCGGTAGGTCTCCGCGAGCTCCAGGAGTTCATCGGTCGCGCGGGCCGAGTCCGGGACCTGCGAACGCAGGAAACCCGCCAAACGACCCGCGAAGCCGGCGTCGAGCATGCGGCGGGAGAGGTGGGCCGGCAGCTTCTCCTCCGGCGCCCGGAGTTCCGCCGGCTCTCCCAGGGCCGAGAGCCCCGCGGGCTGGAGCACGGACTTCGACGGAAAGCCCAGGGCCTCGAGCTCGGTGACGAGGCGGATGAAATCGTCCTTGAGCTCGGCCGTGGTCTTGGAGAAATCCAGCCAGGAGCGGGCCAGCGCCTCCTGGGTCCTGAGCACCTCGGCCGAGCCGCCCATGCCCAGGTCCCGCGCGAGGAGGGCCTTGCGGAAATCAGACTCCAGGGACTTGGAAACCGCGTGCTGGCGCTCCAGCAGCCTGGCTTTGTCCGACACCCCTTGCATCAGGAGGTGGAGGCGCAGGGTGAGCTCCTGCATCCGTCCCTGGGAGAGCAGTTCCTTGCGCAGGGAGTCGGTGAGCACGCTCTCCAAAGCCCGTTCGATGGACCGCGGGTCCGGGGCCTCGAGGAAGACCCCCCCGGCGAACCGTCCCCGGAACACGCCGAAAGCCCCGACCGGGGTGAACCCCTTGTAGCTCATGCGCTCGGCGATCACGTCGGCCCTGACCTGGGCCATGAGGTCGTCCTCGTTGCCAAAGCGCGCGGAGCCCTCGTCGAAGAGCGTGCGCGCGAACTGCTCCATGGCCCCGTCCTGCGCCTCGGCGATGAAGCGCGCCGCGAGCCGGGATAAGTCCGCCTCGGCCCCGGCGGGGTCGGAGGGGACCAGCCGGGTCAGGGTCCGGGTGGGCTCATCGGCGGAGAGGCCCAGCAAGGCCTTGAGCTCCACGGCCTGCGCCTCGATGCGTTGGCCCACCCCGGTCTTGAACTCCTCGAAATGCCTCTGGAAATGAGCGGCCTGCGGCTCGGATTGAGCGCGCTCGGCCCAGCGCAGGAGCCGGACGTTGGTCTCGAACTGGGAGACGAGGATGCGGCCCTGCGACCGGGCCGCGGCCACGGCGTTCTTGTGGATCCGGTCCGCCTTCTCGCCGCGCAGGCGCGATAGCGCGAGCAGGACTTCCGGGGGAGTATCCGGGCTCCTCAAGCGCACCTCGACCCAGCCTTCGAGGAAGCTGCGGTCGATGCGGTCGCGCCCGAGCGAGGTGTGCGCGTAGTAATACCGGACCGCGGCCATGGAGCGGCTGCGCATGATCTCGGGAGAGAATACCTCGGGGTCCGCGGCCGGGCGGGACGCGCCTTCCGCCTCCTGGCGCGCGTCCATGACGCGGGCGGTCAACTCGGCGAAGCTCGCGGGGGCCGCGGCGGCGGTCCCTCCCCCGCCCGCGTCCTCGCCCAATCGGGCCAGATCCGCCTCCAGCAGAGATATCGCGTTGCGCGCCTCCACCACAGCCAGCCGTCCCTCCGCCCCGGGCTTGGAGAGGGCGTCGCGCAGCGCCGCCTGGGCGCGGGAGAGCTCGGCCCGGGCTTTGGCCCGGCGGGCGTCGAGGTCCTTGCCGTAGGACCGCTCGGCGCGCTCCGCCTCGAGGGTCTGGATGCGGGCCGCGGCCGCGACGTCCGGGTTGGCGATGCCGTCGTCGGAGAGCGCGTTGATGAGCCTCCCCAGGGAGCGCGCGACCAGGGAGACGGGCTCCAGGCGCAGTTCCTCGAGCTTGAGGTTCTTGTCCGCCACGGTCTCCACGGCCCGGGCGATCTCGACTCTCCCGGCGAGCACGGCCCGGTCGGTCTCCTGCGGGGATTTTTGGGCGAGGATGGATTTGAGGGCCGCCAGGGACTCCTCCCGGGAGAGGCTCCAGCGCAGGGGGGCGGAGGGATCGCGGCCCAGGAGATGGTTTAGAGCGGCCTGAGCCTGGTCCCGCGCCTGGAGGGTCTGATGAAGCCGCCGCAGGGCCGCGTCATACTCCTGGCGCGCGCGGGCCGCGGCGCCGTTGGGATCTTGAGCGAGGGGGCCGCTCCCGTCCTGGGGTGAGGCGCGCAGGGCCTCCTCGAGGCGCTCCCGGGCCTGGGGGATGACTTCCTCCTCCAGTATCCGCACGGCCTCCTCGGCGTCGGTCAGGGTCACGGCGTTGCGGAAGATGTCCACGGACAGGTCGATCTCGAGTTTGGTCTTGAGAGCATCATAGACGGCTCCCTGGCCCTTGCCCTGGCGCACTTGGAGTTCCCTTAGTTCCTCGGGCTTGAGCTCGAAGGTGGCGATGGGCGTGATCGCCAAGCCCGTGATGCCGAAGGAGGGCAGCCAACCCACGCCGGAGGCGGTGAGGTTCCAGCCCACATGGAGGTCCACGTAGAATTTCTGGATGCGATGGTCGTTGGCCTGGGCCAGAAGCGCGGCGGCCTCCCGGCGATAGCCCACCTCCTCGAGTCCGGAGGAGTTTTGGGCCGCGAGGTCGAAGGCCTCCTGGAAGGAAGAGACCTGGGCCGGAGCGGAGCGGGGCCCTTCTCCCCCGAAGGAAGCCTCCATGTCCTGCCATACCGCGGCCAAGGCCTGGCGGGACTCCGCCTCCAGGATGCCGGAGGTGTACCAGCGCCACTGGGAGAAGGCTTCGCGCAGGCGGCCCTCGGAGATGAGGCCGTTGCGGTAGGCCGAGAGCGCCTCGGAGGCGGCCAGGGCGGCTCGGGCGGCATAGGGGCTCAGGGTCCGGGCCTCGCCGGCCGAAGCCCGGGCCTGCAGGAGTTCCTTCTGGGCGCGCAGGCGGTGCTCCCCATAGACCGTCCTCATCTCCGCCATGCTCGCCGCGGCCTCCAGCCGGTACGCGCCGTCCCTGTCCTTGGAGGCCGGGTCGTAGAAGGGGAGCCGGACGCTCCCGCCCACCCCGAAGATCTGGTTGGCGAGCAGATCCTGGAACTGCACCCCGACCGAGAGGGTCAGCCGGTCCACCCAGGGGAGCCAGTCGGCGATGTTGAAGGGGTCCTCGCCGACCTGGGCGGCCAGGGCCTCCGGGCCGAGGCCCTGGAGCAGCTCTCTCATGCGCTCGGGCGAGGCCATGAGGCCGCGGATCTCGGCGAGCACGGCCTCCATGTCCGCGGCGTCGAGCCCTTCGAAGGGCAAGGGCTCGGAGGGAGAGCGGCCCGAGAGCATGTTGTAGCGGATGACGGCCGAGTTGAGCCGGGCCAGGGCCTGCGCCTCCCATGCCGCCCCCTCCAGGCGCAGGGACTGCGTGGGCGCGCGCGAGGAGGCCGCGCGCGCCATCTTGAGCTCCCATTGGGCCTGGGCCGCCTCGACCAAGACCTCCTGCCACTCCCGCGTGAGCTCGAGCATGCGCTCCTGCAGGCGCAGGCCCTCGCGGTAGAGCTTCTCGGCCTTGGCCTCGATGAGCGCCTTCTGCGTCTTGGTCAGCGTCATCTCGGTCTGCGTCCCCGCGGTGAAGCCGCCGCCCACCGCGCGGTCGGCGATGGCGTCGCCGATCGGGTTGGTCACGAAGCCCACCATCCCGCGCTGGCGGACGTTGTCCATGAAAGCCCCGGCCCGGCGCAGCTCCGCGATCTCGCGGTAGAGCGTCCCGATGTCCTGGGTGATGAGCTTGCGCCCGACGTCGCGCATGTAGACGGCCTTGAGCTCTTGGACGGCCTTGTCGTCCTTGCGCGCGGTGAAGAAGGCGTCGAGGTCCTTGTGGTAGGACTTGAGCGCCTCCGAGCCCGTCAGCGAGTCCGCGGCTCCCTCGGAGACGAAACGCCAGAGCTGTCCCAGGGTGAAGGAGGTGTTCGCGGCGATGGTCAGGCGGTCCGGCATGCCGGGGTAGCGGCTGCCGTAGCTCACCGAGAGGTTGGAGTGCGGACCCAGGGTCTTGGAGGCCTCCAGGAAATAAGTCTTGGCGTCGCCGATGAGCCTGCCCTCCGCGCTGAACGCCACGCCCCAGTCGGGGAGCGTCACGCTCACGCGGTCGGAGAGGACGTTCATCTTCTCCCCCGCCTCCGCGCCGGCGCGGTTGTTGATGATCATCCAGGGCTTTCCGGACTCGTCCTTGATGGAGAAGCCCTTGAGCACGCTGATGCCCGCGGAGTTCTGCGTCGGGTCGTCGGTCCCCTCCTGGCGGGCGAAGAAGAGGTCCACGGTGAACGCGTCCCCGCTTTGGGACTCCAGCAGGCGCGCGATGTCGAAGCTCGGGCCGATCTGGGTGCGCTTGTAGTACTTTTTCTCTCCCTTGGCGTCGATGACGAAGTCGCGGTTCAAGTCCGGGTCCAGCCCCGTGAAGTCGAGATTGACGGTCTGCAGGAAGGTGCGGGGGTCCTTGGCGAAGACCACCTGCTGTTCCGCGTTGAGGCGCATCACCTCGTTGAACTTGAGCGAGGTCTTGAAGCTCCCTCCATAGTAGTGGGGCTTGTTCCAGGTGTCCTCCATGGCGAAATCCCCGAAGCCCGCCGCGGCCACGTAGAGCCGGTCCCCGAAGAGCAGCATGGCGAAGTCGTCGAAGACCATGAGGCGGCTCTGCCGGGCGGAGGAGGCCATCTTCGTGTCCGGGGGGATGTCCTGGATGAAGCGGTGGAAGTCCACGTTGAGGTAGTTGACCCAGTTGGCTCCCTGCAGGGACTCGACCTGCACCTCCACGCCCTTGTCCCCGTAGGGCGCGTTCTCCGGGTTGGGCGGGCTGGCGAACTGGTAGCCGGTGACGCTGATGTTGTTGCCCCAGAGCTTGGCCAGATTGCCGAGCGTGACCCAGTTGGAGGTCTCCAGGCCGTGGGGGACGGAGAACTGGCTCTGATAGACGATGTAGAAGCCGTCGGCGTCTCCGAAGTCCACGAGTTGGGAGCCGGGGATGAGCTGGGTCAATCCGTAGGGGTTCTCCAGCAGCTGGGAACGCAGGGCGGCCAAGCTCCGGGTGGAGGGCTCATGGCGCAGGACGCCCGCGAAGATCTGGTCGATGAACCGGGAGAAGTCCTTCTTGGGCACCACGAGGGCCGCGGCGTCCCCCTCCCCCTCGGGCGCGAACCACCAGGCCCCGCCTCCCTGGCGGACCTGGTTGATGCGGGCGATGAGGTCCGGGCTCAGGGCCGCCGGGTCCTTGAGGGCGCGCAGTTCCTTGTCGAGGGCGGTCTGCGCCTCCCCCAGCCGCCCCACCGTCCATTGGACGATGTCA
This sequence comes from uncultured Elusimicrobia bacterium, assembly GCA_964455765.1. GTDB lineage: Bacteria > Elusimicrobiota > Elusimicrobia > UBA1565 > UBA1565 > CAYHRV01. The sequence continues at coordinate 7,411 of CAYWAR010000004.1, read as the reverse complement.
TGGGAGCGCTTGTGCCGGGCCTCCACGTCCCGGAAGGCCGTGTTCTGCTCGAGCACCGCCCGCGTCTTCTCCTGGATGGCGCGCACGTCCTCGGCCACGCGCTTGAGGGCGCTCTCTTGGGGGCTGTTGAGCTGGGACATCCAGCCGGAGAGCTTGCGCCGGTTGTCCTCGAGCTCCTGGAAGGTCTTGCGCAGGGCCTCTTTCATCTTTAAGATGGCGTCGCGCTCCGCCTCCGAGACCTCTCCCGAGGACTCGTAGATGCGGGAGGTGGAATCGTAATAGGTGCCGATGCGGTCCACCGTCTTGTAGCTTTCCTTGCTCCAATCCACCTTCAGGCCGTAGAATTCGACGCCCTCGCGGGTGATCCCGTTGAGCTCCTGATAGAGCGCGATCTTGCGGTCCACGACCGAGTCCGCCCCCCCCGCCGGACCGCCGCGGACATAGCCCGCGTCCGTGTCCGCGTCCGCCACGGCCTTCTGAAGCGCGTCCTTCGCGCGCTGGAGGAAGCGCTCCGCCACCGGGATGCGCACCTCCAGGTTCGTGCGCGCGGCGCCGACGACCGCGTCCGAGTAGAGGAAGCGCGCCACGGCGTAGGCCGCGCCGGAACTCTCGGGGCCCTGCCGGGTGGAGGGAGTCAGGCGCTTGGCGGTCTCCAGGGCGAGCAGGGCGATGAGCTGGTTGTCGTCGAGCTTCGGGGAAGGCTGGGTCCCGCTGGGCACCTGGCTCTGGTCTCCCCCGCCCAGCGAGACCTCGCCCGCCTTGGCCTTGTACTCGTTGCCCAACTGGGTCAGGACCTCGCCCAGGCTTTCGAGCGTCTTGTCGTCGACCAAGCGCTGGATAAGGTCGACCCCGGCCTTGCCCGGGGGGACGGCGACGGGCAGGCGCCGCGCCAGGAGCCCATGGCGGCCGCCGGTCATCGCGTCGATGCGTTCGAGCACGGCGTTGATCTCCGCGTGGGCCGAGTCGATCTGGGCGGCGCGGCGCGCCTTTTCCTCGGTGTAGAGGCCGATCTTGCGGGGGAGGCTGAAGGGCTGGGTCTCCCCGTAGATGACCTCGGTGCCGGACTCGTTTGGGTCCTTGCGCCGGGCGATGTCGGAAAGATGCTCGTCGATGCCGGTGTGCCGCCCCCGCTCGTCGTCATAGCCCGTGATGAATTTGCGGTACTTGGCCTTGGCGGATTCGATGTTGGCCAGGGCCGAGGCCGTGTCCCCTTCCCGCGCCCCGCCGGAGGCCAAGGCCCAGGGCAGGGTGGTCTCCACGGCCTTCTTGCTCGCCTCGTAGAGCTTGATCTGGGCCTTGAGGAGCTTGGCGTAGCTCTCGCCCTCGGGATCGGCGGACTTGATCTGGTCCCTCTGGAAGGGGATGAGGGTGTCGCGCACCATGGCCTGGGCCGCGGCCAGCCTGGGCCTCATGGCGGAGGTCAAGAGGGAGCGCTTGCGCTCGAGCAGGGCGCTGTTGTCGGCCGCGTCATGCGAACCGCCCTGGAGGTAGGCGCGGTCGGAATCGATGTCGCGCAGGATGGCGTTGACGAGGTCCACGATGCCCTGCAGTCCGGTCTGGACCTTGGGCAGGGTGTTCGTCTTCACGTCCTCGATCGTGCTGATGGTCTTGTCCGATCTCGACCAAGAGATGACGGCGCGGCCCGCGTAAGGAAGGAGCTTGCCGATGCCCAGCAGGGCCATCTTGGCCTTGAAGAGCTGGGGAGAGTCCTGGCCCGAGAGGCTGAGGGCGTTGAGCTTGTCCGGATAGGCCTCGAGGGCGTCCTGCATGCCCTTGAGGTCTAGGCCCGAGAGCGCGGGCAGGTCCGCGCCGGGGACGGCCCCCCGGATGTCGGAGGCCAGACGGTCGATCTCCGCGCCCAGCGCGCGGGCCTCGTCCTGGCGGCGCGCGGCGTTCGCCCGTTCGGCGTCCTGCCAGCGCGGCAAGGACATGGGGTGGCTCTCGCCGAAGTCGTCGGTCTCGGAGCCCGAGTAGCCCGGGTCGAGGCGGTTGCGCGCCTCGGTGAGGCGCTTCTCGTATTTCGCCAGTTCCGAGCGCCAATAGGCCTCGCGCTGCGAGAGCAGGCGCAGGGTCTGGGCCGTGTCCGGGTTGACGGCGCTGTACTCCGGAGTCCCGGGCACGGCCAGGATCGCCACCCCGGCGAACTCCACCGGCGTCGAGTCGAGCTTGCCGAGGCCCTCGTCAATCTTCCTCATCTTGGATTCGAGGTCCGCGAGGTCCGCCTGCAGGCTCTTGAGGGAGAGCGCGTCCGGATCGCCGGGCTTGCCGTTGGTCTTCCAGTCGATGAGGGAGGGCAGCAGGGCCTGGCGGCGGCGGTACTCGGAGAGCGCGTCGGCGCTGGAGCCGGAATCCTCGGCATCGAGCCTCGCCAGCAAGGCGCGGACCTCGGCGCGGAAGCCCCCGATCCGGGAGACGGCCTGCGCGGTCTGCCCCTCCAGCTCCAGCATGTCGTCGAGGGAGGCCTTGTCCTTGCGGACGTTCTCATCGACCTCCTTGCGCCAGGCGTCCTGGTTCTTGCGGTTGGCCTCGGCCTCGGCGCGGCCCTGCTCGGCGGCCCCGCGGACCCTCTCGATCTTCTCGAGCTTCTTGTCGAGGAGCCCCTGCATGTCCGAGATGGCCTTCTGGGCGGCGGCGATCTCGTTGAGGGAGAAGGCCAGGTCCATGACCGTGGCCAGGCGCGACATGTTCTTGTGGAACTCGAGCATCTCCTTGCCGCCCCGGCGCTCGCGCAGGGCGGCGTTGCGGGCCTTGTTGACCGCGCCGAGCAGCCTCTCCAGGGCGTCGCGGTTGGCCATCTCCCCCTTGGCCTGCGCGCGCAGTTCCTCGATGCGGCCCAAAGTCTCGGAGATGCGTTTTTCCGTCTCCCGGTCCACCCGGGAGCCGGTGCCGATGTCCGGGCGCAGGGCGGGGGAGGAGCCCTGCATGCGCTCGAGCAGGGCGGCCATCTCCTTGAGCGAGGCCACTTGGGCGCCGAGCTCCTCCGAATCCCCCGGCTGGGCGGTCGCCGGGAGGAGAACCCCCTTGAGGCGCTCCTCAAGCGCCTCAAGCTCTTTGAGCCGCGCCTCTCGGTCGGGGCTCCCTGAAGCCAAGTCGCGTATTTCGGAGAGCTTGCCGCGGATGTAGGACTCGTCGCGTCCAGCGGCCAAGCCCTCCATGAGCTCCTTGTACTTGGCGCGTTCCGCCTCGGACACCGGCTTGCTCACGGAGCGCAGGCCCTCCAACCGCCTGCGCTGCAAGGAGAGCTGGTTCTCCAGGCCGGACACCCGCTCGCGCACCTCCGCGATCTCGCGTTCCAAGTCACCAGCCCTATCCTTGGCGTCGGCCCTCTCCGCGGGCGGAGAACGGCCGCGCTCCGAGGACGGCAGACCCTGGTCTGCCGCCGCCGCCGCCACCGCCGCGACCACCGGCCGCACCGCAAGGACCACGCCTACCCCACCGGCGCCGCCACCAATAGCATCGGCGACCGGGTCTCCCGCGACCCCCGTCGCGGTCCCCCTCACGGCCATGTACACCCAGTCGGTCAGGTTGAAGCCGAGGGCGTCCTGCAGCTTGTAGAGCAGGGTGTTCCCCCAGGTGATGGCTCCGCCGAACGGGACGGGGCTTTCTCCCTGAGGCCGCTCCACGGCCGCGGCGAGGGAGTGGAAGAGCCGGAACTCGATCCCGGTCAAGGAGCGGAAGGCCGGGCTCAGGGCCGAATCCAGGGCTCCGGCATAGCTCATGACGCCCTCGATCTCGGCCCCGACGGTGAGGAGCCCGAAGAGCGAGAGCAGGTTCTGCTTCCAGAACACCGCGCTCACCGCGGTGCCGAGCACTCCCCGGAACCACTCATTGCTGAACGCCCGGGGCGGCTGGAGCGTGCCGTGCCTGCCGTCCATGAAGCGCTGGCGCAGGGCCGCGGGAAAGGTCAGGGCGGTGGAGAGGGTCAAGGAATTGATCAAAGCCCCCACGGTGAGCTCGGAGACCAAGGCCTCCAAGGCATGGGAGAGGAGCGCGGAGACCGCCCCGCCGGCCAGGGGAAGGTGCAGGGCCAGCGCGGGGATGCCCTGAGCGGCCCCGGCGAGGGCCGGTCCGAGCAGGGGAAGGGCGCTCAGGTGTATGGCCAGAAGCGGCAAGGGGAGGAGGCCCGCCACCAGGCCCATGGCCGCGGCGCTCAGCACGGCCATGACCGCGCGCCGCTGGAGGAACTGGAGCAAAGGGGCGAGGAAGGGGTCGATGAGATAGCGTATCGCCGCCCGTCCGGCCCGGCCGGCCGCGAAGCGCTCTCCGAGCCCCGGGTCGCGGCGGAACTGGCGGCTCATGGAGGATTCGAGCCAGCGCAGGGCCGAGGGCCCTTCTTCCCTCAAGGGGCGCCCCTCTTCCCGGGCCTTGCTCCGCTCCAGGGCGTCCTTGACCGCGAAGAAGTCCTCCGTGGAGTGGGCGAAGGCGAAGGAGATGTTCCTACGGAAGTAGCCGAAGAGGAAGGCGTCGAAGAGGTGGTAGGGGAAGCGCACGAGGAAGCCGACGGCGTGCTTGTGCAGCTCCATGGCCCGCAGGAGCATCCCTTTCGCCCCGGCGGGATATTCCCGGTTCTTGAGCTTCCGGAAGGAGCCTTCCGCCGGCTTGGCGCGCAGGCCGAGTAAGACGAGCAGGCGGCCGGCGGCCTCGGAGAAGAGGCCGTCCTGATATTTCTTGTGATCGAGCTGGGAGAACTCCTCCCGGTTGGCTTTCTGCATGCGGTCGTACACCGCCAGCCAGGCCGTGCGCAGCTGAGACTCGGTCAGGACCTTGCCGCCGGCCCCGGCGCCGGCCTGCCCGAGGCCGTAGCTCTCCCCCAGCTCGCGCACCCGGATCTCGGGGATGTCGAACTGCAGGGCGAGCTGCCGGATGATGGCGTCGGCATCCGCGTCCAAGGGAAGAGGCTTCAGCTCCGGGGCATGGCGCACGCCGCGGACCTTCCGGAAGCCCAGGATGTCCTCTTCGATGTGGCGCGCAGGATCGTCGTCCCGCGCGCCGGGCTCCGCCGGAGCGGCCGGGGGCGGGGCCGTCTCCTCGGCGCGCGTCGTTTGGGCGGGCTGGAGCCGGTTCTTGCCCCCGGGGACGGAGGCCGACGCATCCACGGCGGAAGCGGCGGCCCCTAGACCGCCGTCCTCCTCCGCGCCTTGGAGCGCGGTGAAGCTCTTCTCCCCCCACCCCTTGGCGCCGGACTCCCGGCGCAGGGCCGAATCCGGTGCATGGAGCCATCCGACCTCGGCGGGGGCGTTCTCCGGAGCGGAAACGCTCCGGCCGCCTGGCAAGACTTCCACGGCGGCAGAGGGAGCGGCCCCTGGCAGGGCCGCTTTCTTCGCCTCATGGACCAATATCTTCGTCAAGCCGCGGGGGGCAGCCGCCCCCTCGGCAGGCCGTTGGAGGAGCGGCTCTAGGACCCGGTGTCCCCGCGCATCAGCCGCGCCGGGGCGGGTCAGGACGCGCGATGCGGAGGGCGTCTGCCGCGGCGTTCCTGTCGGGATCGACGCCGCCCCTTCCGGGGCGTACTGAAGCTTGGGCAGGGAGGGCAAGACCCCCGCTCCGAGGTCCATGGACGCCGGGGCGGGATTTGCGGGCGAGCCGAGCTGGAGTCGGATGGGGACCGGAGCCCCGGGAGCCTGCCCCGCCGAGGAGCCGACCGCGGGTCGGACGAACTCCTGCCCCATGGAAACGGCCTGCGGGATCCCTGGGGTGTTCAGCAGGATGCAGGCGCAAAGGACGCTGGAGGTGGCCCTTCGTATGGCCTTCAGGCTCGACTGCGGCACTGCTCGCATATATATAGGCTAACACTGGAAAAGCCTTACGCAATGAGCCTAAAGGTCCGAGCCAGACGATTAAACGGCCCAAAACACCTTGGGCCCTTTGTCCCCAGGGTAAAATAGTGTCAGAGTTGTAGTTAAGTAGTTTAAATCAAAGCGCACAAAACTCCCCACACATGTTCATGAGCAGCCTATCTTAGGCCTTTGGGCCTAGCCGTCCTGGGCCCCTTGTTTGAAAAACAGATAGGACTACCGGCCCATGATTTCCTGCGCCGTTCCGGTACAATATCCCTAGTTCTTTGGCTCGGATCGGGCCTCGCAACGGCCCACCGTGTAACCCGGGGGAAGGGCCCCGGGGTGAAACGCGGCTCCCCCTTGGGAGCGTACCCACGGGAAAGACGGCTTCCGCAGACGCGGAGGCTTGCCTTTCCCGTTTTTTGTTGGCGAAAAATGGAGGATGACATGAAAACGATGAAAACGGCGATGAAGACCTCGGCGGCTCTGCTCTCCCTGACGCTCTGCGCCGCGGTCCATGCGGCGGAGACGGAGACGGCGCTGGATTCGGCGGCCTCCGCGTTCGAGGCGCTGGGTTCGATCCAAAAGGGCTCTTTCGAGCCCTCGGCCCACATGGACCCGCCCCCGGGCGTCCAGCCCGCGCCATACGCGCGCAACGGCTGGAGCGAGGCCTCCCGTGTCTGCGAGCGCATGCTCTCCGGAGTGGCCCACTCCTGCCGCCGGACCGTCGAGCGGGCCCGCTTCTTCACTCTCGAGGCCGTGGAGGCCTGCGACTCCATGGCGCTGGACGGGGACAAGGCCGAGTGCCTGAGCGCCATTGCGGACCATCCCATCCCCCCCCAGGCCGCCTGGGAGTGCTCCCGGAGCTTCTCAAGCACGGACAAGCTCGACTGCCTCTCCCGTACCGCCCGGCTCAACCCTCCACAAGGAGGCTGGGCACAAGACCCCTGGGGACCTGGTCCGGGCTATGACCCGCGCGGCATGGGCCTGGAGGAGGCGGCCGCCGTGTGCCGGAGCCTCAATTACGACAGCAGCAAGACCGAGTGCGTGCGGATCATCGGCCGGGCCCGCATGTTCTCCCCGGAGGCGGCGCGCGTCTGCGCCGGCCTCGACTACGACTCGAGCAAGACCAATTGCCTGGAAGCGATCAAGGATAAATTCATCTCTCCCCAGACGGCAAGCCTCTGCGCGGAGATGACCTACGACTCCAGCAAGGTGCAGTGCCTTCGGGACGGAGCCTCGCGCGAGCCCGAGTGGAGGAACGGGCCGTGGGGGCCCGGCTCCGGCCATGATCGCCGGGGGATGGATGCCGCGGCCCAGGCGTGCCGGAAGCTGAACTACGATAGCAACCGCACCGAGTGCGTGCGCGTCATCGGCTCCGCGCGCTTCTTCTCCACGGAAGCGGCCCAGGTGTGCGGGGACTTGAATTACGACTCCAGCGTCCTCTCCTGTCTAAAATCGGTCAAGGACAGGGACATCGCGCCGCATCTGGCGCGCATCTGCGGTGAAATGGACTATGACTCCCAGACGATAAGTTGCTTAAATAACGCCGGAGCCCGATGAGAACGGTCAACGGAGGTCGAGAACGCCCGGGACGCTGGAAGGTCGTTTTGCGGCTTCTTCCGGCCGTTTCG
>CAYWAR010000003.1:12847-21425 GCA_964455765.1 uncultured Elusimicrobia bacterium | reverse complement strand
AGTCGGCGCCCAGGTTGCCGGACTGATGGCGGCCCTGCATGTGGCACTGCTGGCACAAGCGCGGAACCTTCGTGACCAGGAGCTTGTTGTTGGAGGAGCCGTGCGGGTTATGGCAGATGAGGCAGTCCTCCTTGACCGGCCCGTGCTCCCAGAGGAGCGGGGCCTTCTTCTCCCCGTGGCATTCAAAGCACTTGTCGTTGACCGATTTGGCGGAGATGAGCTTCTCGCCCTGCGCGCCGTGGGGATTGTGGCAGGAGGAGCAGGCCATCTTGCCCTGGCCGTCGGCCATGGCCCCGTCGTGCAGGGGATGCTTGGAGCGCTTGAGCAGAGCCGACTTCACGTCGCGATGGCAGGAGGTGCAGAGCTCGTTCTCGCCCTTGCTCTTGAGCAGATGGTCGTTGCCGCCGTGGACCTTGTGGCAGCTAGCGCAGGCGACGCCCTTGCCCTCGTGCGCGCTCCCCTGCCAGAACATCCGCTTCTTCTCGCCCGCGTGGCAGGAAAGGCAGATCTCCGCGGAGTCTCCCGCGCGGAGCTTGGAGGGGTTGCGGATCGTGTTGAAGTCGGGGTTGTTCTTGTCCCCGCCCGCGCCCGCGTGCAGCGAGCCCGGGCCGTGGCAGGTCTCGCAGGCCTTTTCCAGGGGAACGCCCTTGATCTTGTCGAGACGGAGCCCGTGCGGGCTTTTCTTCAGCGAGTCCGCCTGCTGGGCATGGCACCCGGCGCAGACGCCCGCTCCAACCTCCGTCGCGGAACTCTCGGCTCGCGCGCGGACGCCGAGCGCCGCCGCGCAGATCACGCCGAGGATGATAGCTTTCAAGGCTTCGCGCTTCATGGATGCCCTCCCCAAAGTCTGCACTCCTACCAGCAAGAAATGGCAACGAAACTTCCGGCCGGGGAGGGCTCAAACGCCGCTTTCAAGCGGTCCAAGACCCTCCACGCGCGCGGTTTCGCGCATGGCAGTGCGCGCAATCGCACCGGAGCGGCGTTTTGCGTCATAAACTTCCGCCCCCCCTGGCACGCGCGTTGCGACCGCATAAGGCATCGAATGTCCTCGCGTTTCTGGTGCATCGGCGTCTCGGCGCCCTCCGCTCCGATCGGAGTCCGCGAGTCGCTTCTCTTAAAAGCCGGGGAAGGCCCCGCGGTCGGCGGCCGCTTGAAAGCCCTGGGCTTGGCGGACTCGGCGCTGCTCCACTCCTGCGCGCGCTTCGAGCTTTTCTCCGGATCGGGAGAGGGCGGCCTCCGCGGGGGCTTGAGCTGGTTCGACGAGAGGGCCGGGAGGAGTCTCGCGGGGGCGCTTCGCATCCGTCGGGGGACCGAGGCCCTGGCTCATCTCTTCCGGGTCGCGGCGGGATTGGAGTCCGCCGTCCCCTCCGACCCCCATGTCAGGCACCTCATCCGGGACAGGTACCGGGAAGCCTGCGCTTGGGGAATGGCCGGCCCCCTGATGCACCGGGCGTTCCAGAGGGCCCTGCACGTGCGGACCCGGATCCGCCAACAGGCGAGGCTGTCCTCGAGGTTCCGCTCCTTCGGGGAAGCGGCGGCGGATATCCTCCTGCGCTTATCGGAGGATGGCGCGGGGAAAGGCCTGATCGTATTCGGCGCCGGCCGGGCGGGGGAGGACGCGGCACGCCGGCTCTGCGAATTGGGCCGTCCGGACGTGATGCTTTGCGGCCGCGATGCCGGCGCGACGGCCTCGCTCGCCGCCCGCACCGGAGCCGCCGCCGCCGGGATCGCCGAGGGACTGTCGGCCCTGCCGGCGGCCCGGGCCGCTCTCTTCGCCTGCGCCTGCGCGAAGCCATTGATGGATCGCGCGCCCGCCCTCCGGGCCCGCCGCTCGCTTGCGCTGACGATCGTCGATGCCGGCCTGCCGCGCAACGTGGACCCGCGCCTGAGGAAGGCGGCCGGGATCCTGCTCCATGACTTGGACGACATCCATCGCCTGATCAAAGGGCTCTCCAACCCCCGGACCGAGGGAATGCGCAAAGCGGAAGAGATCGTATCCGCCGAGGTCGAGGGTTTCCTGGAAGGTTCAGGCCGGGAAGAGTTCGTCTAGGTCTTGCGAGAAGGCCCGGACCGAGGGCAGGCGGGTCTCCGGGTCCGGGTCCAGTGCCCGCTCCAGCAGACGGTCGAAACCCGCCGGGACATCCGGGACGAGGCGGCTGGGCGGCTCGAAGCCCCCGTTCTTCCTGTCGGGCAGCTTCCCGGCCAGGGCGCGGTAGAGGCAGACTCCGAGGGAATACACGTCCGACTTGGGGCAGATGCGGCCCTCCTCCTGCTCCGGGGCCATGTAGACCGGGCTCCCCCAGGACCGGCTGACCTTCACCGTGCGCTCATCCCCCATCAGGTGCGCCAGCCCGAAATCCATCACCTTGGGCGTCCCGTCCTGGGAGAGAATGATGTTGGCGGGCTTGATGTCGCCGTGCACGATGCTCAGCGCGTGCGCGGCGTCGAGCGCGGAGCAGACCCCCTTGAACACCCCGCGCGCCTCGGCCGCGCCGATGCGGCCCCGCTCCTCGAGGATCGCCTCCAGCGTGCGCCCTTCCACGAACTCGAGGACGAGATAGATCTCCCCTCCGTCCTCCTCGATGGAATATATCTCCACGATGTTCGGGCTCTTGAGCGCGGCGGCGAGACGCGCCTCCTTGAGGAAGCGGTGCTTCTCCCGCGCGTCGGAGCGCAGTTCCTCGCGCATCCGCTTGACGGCCACTTTCCGGCGCAGGTGCAGGTCGAAGGCCTCATAGACGACCCCCATGCCCCCGGAACCGATCCGGCGCACGCGGGCGTAGCGGCGCCAGAAGCCCTCCCCGCCGCCTTCCGCGTCCTCCTCCAGAGGCGAGACGCGGCTCTTGCGGCCCGAGACGCTCAAGAGCCCGGCCGCGACCAGGAAGCCTCCCACGAGAGTGGCGATCACCACGCCCAGGGCGGAGACTTTTCGCCGCTCCCGGACCGGGGTTCCCGCGGGCCCGGCCCCGCGGGAGGGGTCCATGCGGGCGAAGAGGAGCATGGAGTCCGAGTCGGCGGGAAGCCGGATGGCGGCCTCATAGCTCTCCTGGAAGACGGGCTGGAGGCCGGCCGCCATCTTCAATTCGGAGAGCATCTCCTCGCGCCGCCCCAGGCCCGAGAGCGCGAAAGCCCGCGTGAAGCGCGCCGCGCCGTCGGAGGGGTTGAACGCCACGGCCATGGAGGCGTCCAGGAGGGCCTTGTCGAAGAGCCCGAGCTTCCCTTGCGCCCAGGCCCGGGTGGTGAAGGCCGCGGGGCTCTCCGGAGCGAGCTCGAGCGCCCGGGTCGCGTCGTCGACCGCCTCCTGGCTGCGGGAAAGGGCGATCTCGGCCTCGGCCTTGAGATTGAAGGCCTGGGCGTTCTTGGGGTCCAGTCCGGCGGCCGCCGCGGCTTTCTCAAGGGCCCGGGCGGAGTCTCCCATGGCCAGGGCCGAGGCCGCCTCCCGGGTGAGGGCCAGGCTCCGCGACCGGTCCGAGACCGCATCCCCAGAGGGGATGCGCGTGTCCGTTGTCTGTCCCCCCGCCCCCGCGCTCACCGCGCCGTCCGGCGGGGGGATACCCCGCCCTTCTCCCGGAGCGGAGGCCCGGCTCTCGGCGAGCCGATAGAGCGCCTGCGCCATCGGATTGCCCGGCTCCAGCGTCAAGGACAGCCGGGCGTCCTGGGCGGCGGCGGCGTAGTCCTTGAGCTTCTCATAGGCGCCTCCTCTCAGGAGGTAGAGCTGGGCGTCGGGCCCCTTGAGTTCCAAAGCCCGGGTGGCCGACTCGATCGCCCCGGGATAATCCTCGCTTTGCGCCCGCCAGCGGGCCTGCAGCCTGTAGCCGGTCTCGTCCTCGGGCGAGCGCCGCACCATGGACTCCGCGATCAGAGCCCAGAGCATCCCCTCCCCGCCCTTCTTGCGCCATTGGCCTTCCATGGCCGAGATGAGGCGCTCGACGGCTTTCTCCCCGGCCGGCGAACCGGCCAGCTTGAAGATGCCGGGAAGAGCCGCGTCGAGGCTCCGGGGGTCGTCTTCCCGGATGTAGCGCGAGAGCTTATCGGAGACTTCCTGGCCGGTCTTCTGCTGGTCCTCTCCGGCTTTCTGGGACTGAGGATCGGCCCGCCGGGGAACAGGAACGCCGCCCTGGGAAGCGACGGGGAGGGGCTGGGCGAGGAGCAGGGCGAATGCGCTCAGGATGAGGCGGGACCCGGTGTTCCTGGACATGGGACTAAGGGATCCTTCTCAACTGTTTGGGCGTGAGCGACCAGAGCAGAGTCCCGGTCCCGGCCCGGGCGCGGCCGGAGAACTTGAGCAGGCAGGCCTGCCCCTTCTTGAGAGAGAGGAAAGGCCGCCACTCCCCGCAGAGCAGGAGCCCGGCGAGGATGCCGAGGCCCGGCTCGTGCCCGATGACGGCCAGGATCTTCTCCCCCCGCCCCGAGAGCCAGCGCAGGGCCTCGCGCGGCGCGACCTCCTGCGCCAGGGCAGGGACCTCCTTGGGATCGAGCCCATAGGCATCCGCGAGGATGCGCGCGGTCTCGACGGCGCGAAGCAAGGGGCTGGTGAACAGCGCGTCCGGCCGGGGAAAGAGGCGCTCCAAGCCCGCGGCGGCCTCGCGCATGTCCTTTCGGCCCTTCCTGCTCAGCGGCCGGGCGAAGTCCTCCTTCCCCTCCCCGGCCCAGTCCTCCCGGTCCCCGGCGTGCGCGTGGCGGACGATCAGCAGTTTCATGTCAGCGTTCCCCCCAAGGGGTAGGGGGAACCCCGGTGGGGTTCCCCACTGGGATGCCGGGTCGTCGGGAGGGGGTGCCCGGGCTCGTCCCGGGGGCGCATTGCCATTTTATCGAGAGCTTCCTTTTCATTTTCAGCACGAGCATCCTATTAAATTTGATATGTTCCCTGCGGCCCAGAGGCCGCGGTCCTCGGAGCGCGGCCGCTCTCCCCTCGCGAAGAAGGCAACGGGAATGGAAAACAAGATCGAAGACATCTGCCTAAAGCTCGCGGTCGAAGACCCGCGCAGCGTCGAGATCGAATCCAAACGGCGCGTGCTCAGCGAAGAGGCCGACGCGGTACAGAGATTCCTCCTCAAGCGCAAAAAGGTGGTGCACCAGCGCTCCTCCTTCTTCTTCGACCAGTTCCTCGACACCCCGCGCATGGAACTCCTGCACGGCGGCGCGAGCCTGCGCCTGCGCTACAAGCGCAACGGCGCCGAGGTCTACCTCCAGTACAAGGGGCCCGGCTTCCGCTCCAAGGGCCTGCTCTACCGCTCCGAGCTCTCCACCGGCAGGCTCCTGCACGTGCTCCTGGAGGAGAGCCATCACGACATCGTCCACTTCAAGGACACCTCGGTGCGGGAGATCCTCTCCCGCCACGCCGAGCCCTCGATGGAGCGCACCATGCGGCGTCATCTGGGCCCGCGCGTCATCGAGCGCATCACCGTGGGACCCATCCTCTGCGTCTACCGCAAGGAGAAATTCCTCATGGAGCTGGGCAACTCCTTCCTGGAGCCCTCCGTGGACAGGGTCTTCGCCTTCCACATCAATCGCAACGGCCTGCATCCCCTATCGAGCTTCTGCGAATACGAGAACGAGATCAAGTCGCCGGGCAGCGACCTCGAGTCCAAGCTCAAGCGCCTAGACGAGCTTCTCTCCTTCGACCGGGCCCTCTCCGAGCGCTTCGACATGCCCCCCGAACGCCACGACAAGTACCACCGCTGCGCCTCCTTCTTCGCTTAGGGCCTGTCAAACAATAACTGAGTCAATTTGGCCGAGGGGCTTTTGCCCCGGGGCAAGGCGCGAAGAGCGCGCATACTTGAAAAGTATGTAAGCGATGAGCAACGCCGCCCTGGGGCAAAAGCCCCCGGCCCCTTCGGGGAGGGCCGATTTCGGGTGATTTCTTCGTTGCTCGTCGGTTACAATGCTTCAGCATTGCGCCCTCCTCACGCCTCGAACTCACCTCAAACTCGGCCCTCCAAATTGAATCAGTTATTGTTTGCCAGGCCCTTAGCCGTTCTAAGGCAATGTTGCCCACTCCACAGGCTCAAAACCTTGCCCCGAAGTGGCAGGATTGGCAAAAACGATGAAGCTGTCGTCTTGAAATACTCGCCTAAATTTCCGATTTTCCAAGAAAAGCAGAATCGCGTCACGAGTTGCGTGCTGGGTAAGCCCCATCCATCTTCGCGAGAGAATCACTCGATCCGGCACAAAAAGGCCGTTCGCAAAGAAATATTCGCGAATTGAACCATGAGGCAAAGCCTTGATGTAGCGACGCATGGATAAATTAGCCGTCAGCATATCATCACACCAGAGCTTGGCGTAGGGTGGGATGCCCTCCAAAACCGCCGGCGCCGAGCGCCGCCAAGAAATTAAAATCAAATCATCCGAATTGGGAAGAAACCGGGACGATGCGAAGAAACAACAGGCCGAAGCCGTAAGAATCCCCATCATGACGAATCGATGCGCGCTTGGATGCGTGCGCCCCAGGATGCGACGCAGCCCGATAGCCGCGGCCCACAAAAGCGGTCCTAATACCATGGAAGCATAATGGCCCTCCAACCTGTAAAGGCGATCGCTAAGTTGTTGCGGCAGCCATACGACCAATGCGGGGAGCAGGTACACTCCGGCCGCCAACGGAAGAAGCGAAAGTGATAGAAAATTCAGCAGCGCAACCCATATCTTCGCATAGGGATAAAACAGCGCCAGAAGGAATTTCCAGGGCTGGTAAATAATAGTATCCCGTATTTGTTCCGGCGAACCACCCAGCGTTTTATATAAACCCCAATAGAATTGATGCATTTCGGTGCGTCCATTGCGCGCATGTTCCACGATCATCATCTCGGCCAACCATGCGAATATGGAAGCCGCAACGACTCCTCCGCCCAATAAACGCCGCCGTGAATTATTTGCCAACGCGAATATTAAAAAGCCCAACCCCAAAAAAAGGAAGGGAACCTGCTCGCGGGTCGTCAGCAGCAGCATGAACAAAATTGCGGCGGATCGATATCGGCCCGATTCCCAGCAATAAATACCCCAAATAAAAAAAGACGCCGCGAAAAGAGAGTTATCAAGGCATGCGGTTATGGTGCCTTGGAATAAGGGTTGCGACAAGGCCAGGATAGCCAAGCACCATCCGCCCCAAAGGGGGCGGCAGTAGAGTCGTCCCAGCATGTAGACTCCAAGAATAACGGATCCGACAGCGACCGCCTCCGTCAGTACCAAGGCCATTATGTGCTCCCACAGCCAGAGGAGCGGAGAAAATAAAGCCACAGTGAAGGCGAAATGGACCGTGAAATAGCTCGCGTTGGCAAGCACGCTGGAGGTCCAACCGTTGCCGTGGATAAAGTTCCAGGCCGAATTTCCCATGATGCCGGTATCCCAGTCCAGGAGAAAGCTGAAATACTGGGCGGTCTTACACATGCATATGACCAATGGGACGATGCCTCCAAAGACGATGACAGGGCACCATCTCCAGACCGGGCGGGTGTTCAATTTATGAAGGAAGGCGTCGACGGTTTCGGCGGAATCCCGATGGACGACAGAGAGCAGCGCCGCTGAGAAACAAAAAAGTCCTGCCATGGCCCAGAGCCATTCCATCGCAAGAAAAACAATGCGCGGCCACCCGTTCATTGAAGATATCGTCCTATCTTTCGGCCAGCGCCGTGTCTTTATAGTCCAGCTTGGAAAGAGCCTCAAAGAGCATCTGGGACCGGATCTCCTTGGCGGCCTGCGTCTGCGCCGTGCGGGCGTAGGCCCCGTCCGCCTTCAGCGTCCAGGATTTGACGTTGTCGGCCAAGCCGTTGCCCAGGATCACGTCGCGGATATAGTTCTTGATGTGGGAGTCCTTGACCGGGAAGGCGGTCTCATAGCGCGTGAAGAAGTTGCGCGGCATCCAGTCCGCGCTGGAGAGATAGAGCTTCTCCTCCCCCGCGGCTCGGAAGTAGTAGATGCGGCTGTGCTCCAGGAAGCGGTCGATGACGCTCACGACCCGGATGTTCTCGCTGAGTCCCTTGATGCCGGGCAGGAGGCAGCAGATGCCCCGCACCATGAGGTCCACGCTCACCCCGGCGGCGGAGGCCTCGTAGAGGGCCTCGATGATGACCGGGTCGGCCAGGGAATTCATCTTGGCCATGATCTGGCCGCGCCCGCCCGAGCGCTGGATGCGCGTCTCCTCGCCGATGAGTTTGAGGGTCTGGTCGTGCAGGTTGCCGGGCGCCACCATGAGCTCCGTGAAGGAGGAGGGCCGGCTGCCCTTGGAGATGGCGGCGAAATAAGCGGTCACCTCCTCCCCCAGCTTCGCGTCGCAGGTGAGGAGCCCCAGGTCCGTGTACTGGCGCGCGGTCCCTGAATGGTAGTTCCCGGTGCCCAGGTGCAGGTAGGAGGTCTCCGTCCCCATCTCCACGCGCACGACCTGCGTGAGCTTGCTGTGGACCTTGAAGTTCCCCAGGGGCCTCACCACGCGCACGCCCGCCTTGCGCAGGGCCTCGGCCCAGCGCACGTTGTTGAGCTCGTCGAAACGGGCCTTGATCTCGACATAGGCCGTCACCTTCTTGCCCCGCTTGGCCGCCTCCTGCAGGGCGGCGAGCACCGGGCTCTCGCGGCCCGTCCGGTAGAT
>CAYWAR010000003.1:0-12837 GCA_964455765.1 uncultured Elusimicrobia bacterium | reverse complement strand
CGGAGGCCGCCGCCTCCAGGAACTTCTCCACGATCTCGAAGGAGTCGTAGGGGTGGTGGAGCAGTATGTCGTGCTTGCGCACGGTCTCGAAGACGCTGCGCGCCTTTCGGAAGGGCGGCGGCGTCTGGGGCTGGACCGGCGGATAGCGCAGGCCTTCGCCCGCCTTCTCGTTGTAGATGCGCGCCAGCGTCCTCAGGTCGAGGGGAAGATCGAAGCGATAGAGCCCGGCCGAGTCCAGCCTGAGACCGGTCGCCAGGAAAAGCGCCCCCTCGGAGTAGGCGGGCGAATCGACCTCCAAGCGTATGGCCTTGGCCCCCAGGCGACGCTCGACGGCTTCGACGATCTGCTCCTCCAAGGATTCTTCTTCGTCGGGCCGGTAGCGCAGGTCCGCATCGCGGATGATCTTGAAAGGGAAAGCCTCGATGACCTCGCGGTCGGGGAATATCTCCGAGGCGCGCGCGGCCAGCCAGCGGTCGGCCAGGGCGTAGCGGCGCACCCGGCCGGAGGGAGGCAGCTCGATGAGCCGCTCCTCGCGCTCCTCCAGGGTGATGACGCCGTACTCGCCGGGGAAGCGGACGAAGACGTGGATGCGCTCGCTGGCCAGCGTCGGCAGGGCCTCCGCGGTGCGCCGCAGGCAGAGGTTCATCTTGGGCAGGCGCTCCTGCACCTCCCGGTCCAGTCCGCGGTCGAGCTCGAAATCCGTATGGATGTGGATGCCCTCGCGCCCGAGGGCGGCCAGGATGTCGTCTAGGACCTCGGCTTGCCTCGCCTTCTGGCGCAGGACCAGCTCGCGGACCTGGGCGAGCACCTGGGAGGCGGGCAGGCCGTCCGGGAAGCGGTAGCCGGGGTCGCGGCGCGCCAGTCGGGCGATCTCGGGCACGCGCACCATGAAGAACTCATCGAGGTTCGAGCTGACGATGGTCGCGAACCTCAGCCGCTCCAGGGCGGGCACCGTGGGGTCGGCCGCCTCGCTGAGGACGCGGTCGTTGAAGCTCAACCAGCTCAGGTCGCGGTTGAAGAGCCGTTCCTCCGCGCTCATGCGCGCCGCCGCCGGCGCGGCAGGCTGTTTCTGGGGCTTTCCCAGGTCCACATGGAAGGGGACGAACTTGGGGGACTGCGTCATCTATAATGAGCGCGCGACCGCGTCGGCCACGGTCTCCAGGACCTTGAGCCGGGCGAAGCGCTTATCGTCGGCTTCGACCAGGGTCCAAGGGGCCGAGGCCGTGGAGGTCTCCAGGAGCATGTCGGCCACCGCGTCCCGGTAGAGCGGCCACTTCTCGCGGTTGCGCCAATCCTCCTCGGTGATCTTGTAGCGCTTGTGCTCGGCCGCCTGCCGATCCTTGAAGCGCGAAAGCTGTTCCTTGAGCCCGATCTGGAGCCAGAACTTGACGACCACCGCGCCGCGGTCCTTGAGCTCGGCCTCGAAGGATCGGATCTCCGCGTAGGCCCGGCCCCATTCCTCCGGGCGGCAGAAGCCCTCGACCCGCTCGACGAGGACGCGGCCGTACCAGGTGCGGTCGAAGACGGCCCAGTGGCCGGCCTTGGGCAGGTTCCGCCAGAAGCGCCAGAGATAATGGTGCGTCTTCTCCTCCCCCTCCGGCGCCGCGACCGGGATGACGGTGTAGCCCCGGGGGTCCAGCGGCTTGACCAGCCGTCGGATCGCCCCTCCCTTGCCCGCGGCGTCCATGCCCTCGAAGAGGATGAGGACGGGGATGCGCTTGAGATAGCAGCGGTGCTGGAGCTGTCTGAGGCGCTCCTCGAGCTCGCCCAGCCGGGAGTCGTATTCTTCCGGCTTGAGCACGCGCCGAAGCCGCAGGGCGTCGAGCGGGTTGGGCCCGGAGGTCACCCGCCGCCCGGCAGCGGCGGCCTCCCCGGCCGCAGGGGGCGTTTTCCCGGCGCCCTTCCGCTTGGAGGCCTCTTCCTTGAGCGCCCTCTCCAGGGCGCCGCAGACCGCGCGCGTGACCTCCAGGCGCCGCCGGCGCCGGTCCTCGGAGGGGACCACGGTCCAGGACGAGACCGGGGTGTTCGTCCTCTGCAAAGCTTCCCCGGCCGCCTCGGCCCAGCGGCCGTAGTGCTTGTGCTGGAGCTTCGCCTCCTCGGTCAGCCGGAACGCGTAGTCTTTATCCCTCCTCCATTCCTTGAAAACCCGCTTCTGTTCCCCCTTGCCGATGTCGAGCCAGAACTTGACGATGAGCGTCCCGTCCTCGGCCAAGAGCCTCTCGAAGGAGTTGACGCCGTCGAGCGCCTCGTAGAAGCCCTTTTTCTTGAGCCCCTTCTCGGCCCGCCGGCGAAGGAGCTGTTTGTACCAGGCCTGCTCGAAGACCGCGATCTGGCCCTTCCCGGGAAGACAGCGCCAGAAGCGCCAGAAATACGGCCTCATGGCCTCTTCCTCGTTGGGCTCGAAGAACGGATAGACGCGCGTGCCGCGCGGGTCGAGGCGGGAGAGGAGATGGTTGATGACGCTCCCCTTGCCGGCCCCCTCCCAGCCCTCGAAGACGAGGAGCACCGGTAGTTTCGCCTCGTAAACCTGCCGGCCGAGCCTCTGGAGCTTGAGGAGCAGGGGCTCCATCTCGGCCTGGTACTTCTTCTTGTCCAGCTTGTCGGAGGCTTCTTCGGTGGGCATAGGCATGCTGATTATACCGCAATCGATGCCGTCGTCAAGGTCGTCTACGGGATTCCCGCCGAAAGACCGGCCGCCCGGCGGCTGTGCTTGACGCGCGAGAGGCGCACCTCGCGGGACACGCCCTTGAGGCGCACCGACTCCGGCGCCCCCGCGAGCCCAACGACGAGTTCCTGGACCCCAGGGTACTGCAGGACGTCCTCGGTAAGGCAGATCTCGTCGGCCTCGGCCAGCGCCTGGACCCGCGCGGCGACGTTCACGGTCTGCCCGAAGTAGTCGAGCCGGTCATTGAGCGTGACGAGGATCGAGGGGCCCTTGTGGATGCCGATCTTGAGGATCAACTCGCGAGTCCCCTGCTCGTCGTTGAAGCCGTCGATCACCTCGAGCATCTCAAGAGCGGCACGGGCCGCGTCCGCGGGGGTCATGAATGAGGCCATCACCGCGTCGCCGATCGTCTTGACGATCGAGCCGGAGCGGCCGCGGACCACACGGCCCAGCCGCTCGAAGTGCTGCTGGACCAGGGCGAACGCCTTCAGGTCGCCGATCCTGTCGTAGAGAGCCGTCGAGCCCTTCAGATCCGTGAACAGCAGGGTGATATCCTTCACCCCGATGCCGGCGGTCGTCGCGATCGTCTCGGCCTGGAAGAGGTCGCGGAAGGTCTGCGTCGTCAGGAGACGCTTCCCGGAGAGGTATGGCGGGAAGTCCAAGGGAGCGGCCATCTGAGGGTACTCCGGCGGCAGAGACATCAGGAGGAGGGAGCTTCGCTTCTCGGAGCGGTTCTCGACGCTCAGGCGCACGCGCCCCGGAGCCAGCGTCCCTTCCTTGGGTGAGAAAGCTCCATTGAACGCGAGCTCGGCCTCTGCGCCCTTCTCGGGGCGGCCGTCCACTTTGAAAAAGAAGCCCGACTCGTTGAGCAGGTCATGGCCGAGGAGAAAGCCGGGCGGCAGATCGAGGTCGACCGACCGCCGCTCGCCCGATTCCAGGTAGAAGACGCCCTTGAGGAACGTCTCGCGGACCACGTCGATGAAGGGTTTCCCCATCGCCTTGATCCGGCCGGAGGGCGACCACCGGTAGCGGAAGTAGTAGTCCTCGACCGCCAAGGTCTGGGGCGAGTGGCCGGGGATCTCCCTGACCGAGGGCGAGACCGTAAAGCTCACCTGGATGTAATCGTCGAGCTGCGCCAGCGTATCGAGGTGGCAAAGGCTGCAGACGAGCGTCGAGTGCATCCCCTTGAGGCTCGTGAAACTGCCGACCGTGTCGCCGCACATAGGGCAGAGCAACTGCCAATTCATCATGAAGAGCTGCTGCTTCGCCGCGTGGAGGAAGAGGTCGATCACCTCCGCCTCGCCGACGCCCCGCTCCAAGGCGAAGGCGATGGGGTTGACCTTGAAGAGCGCCCAGTCGCCGCCGGAGCGTATCAACTGCTCGAGCTTCGAGATCGCGCGCGGACTCCAGCTTCGGGACTTTTCGAGCTCGGTCAGTTTTTCGTCGAGGAGCTTCTCGTTGAGGACGGCCATGAGACACCTCCGAATCAGGGGAGATTATACCAAACCCGAAGTTCCCCCCTGCCGGAGGAAACGGACGGGAGACTGAAAACCGGATCAGCCCCCCGCCCGCTTTCGGCTTACCGGGCCGGCGTCGCCGGCCTGGCCGCCTCGTAGCCGTCGTTGAGCGCCAGGATGAGCGCCGCGGGCCAGAGGAAGACCATGCGCGCCAGCCAGGCGAACTGGGCGAGCCTGAGGACCGCCGCGGCCAGGAAGGCCTTGGCCGTGGGCCTGCCCGAGACCGGATGGGACTCCTCCATCATCGGGACCAAGGAGGCGGTTTCGCGCTTGAAGAGGTCGAAGTTCCCTTCCATCCGCTTGAAAGTCCCTTTCGCGAACCCCTCGAGGAACTTCGCGGCCTTGGACTCCCGGCTGAGCTCGCGCGCGGCGCCCGCGGCGAAGTTGAAGGGCGCGCGCAAAAGACCCATCGCGAGGCCAAGGCCGAGGGAGAGCACGACCTCCGCGGCCATCACTCCCCAGGTGGGAACCCAGATCATGGAAAGCCAGGTCCCGTTCCAGACGCTTTTCTTGAGCCAGTAGCGGGCATGGCTCTTGAGGTTGGAATGGAACTTCGTCTCGTCGTGCCAGAAGCCGAGCACGTCGTGGAAGGCCCGCGCGCTCTCCGGGATCCCGCGCAGGACCTTGTACGCGCCGGCCCATATCCATTCGGGAAGATGCATGAGGAGCAGAGGGCTGGTCAGGTACGCCAAGGCCGTAAGCCCGATAGGCAGGAGCCCCGAAAGGCCCGAGAGAGCGACCCCCACGCCGGTGAGCACCACAAGCGCGCCGAAGAAGGCGCCGATGTACTCCGGTTCATCCACGGAATATCTGCGGCCCTCGGCCTTGCCCGCGCGGCCGGCGTAGCGGATGAGACCCCAGCCCGAGAGCGCGGCCACGGAAGCCATCCAGAAGGCGTTGGTCTTGAGCAAGGCCAGACCCGCGGCCAGGGTGAAGGGGAGCACGGGCATGAGGTAGAACATCGTCAGCCCGAGCCCCGCCAGCAGGAAGCCCGGAGCCTGGCGCGCGAGCTTGGGCGTCTTCTCCGGCATGAAGGGCATGAGCGCCAGGGCCGCGACGCTCGCCAGGTAGATGCCGCCCAGCACCGGACCCGCCGCGGCCAATAGCGGCAGGCCGAGGAAGTAGCCGGGGAGCAGGGCGATGGCCGAGGCGATGATCTTGGGCGCCACCGGGTCCTTGACCGGCTTGGAGGGATCCCCGGGCTCCTCGGGCGCGGGCTCGGTACCGATCTTGTCATCCGTGTTCACGCGCAGGTAGAAGGGGTTGTGCTTCTTGGGGTCGTACGCCTCCGAGGTCCTCATGAAGGATCGGATGAACCCGGCGAGCATCAGCACCGGGGTCCCTAAGACCGTATAGGCCAGCCAGGCCCACTGCGCGACGCGCATGGCCGCCGCCGCGGGCCAGCTCACGAGCTTGTTCCTCGAGTTGGCGTAGGAGGCCAGCGGGGCGACGGCGCGGTTGTAGAGGGCCTTCTTCGAGCCCTGGGCGTTGTCGAAGGCGAAGTGGGCCCAAGCGCCGAGGAACCTCGTCACGGCGGACTGGGCGGCCAGCTCGTGCGAGACGCCCCAGAGGAACATCACCGGGGCCTGCATGGCGCTGACCGCCAGGCCTCCGGCCAGCGAGAGGGCGAACTGCCCCAAGTCCGAGAGCCAGACCGGGATCCAGACCCCGGCCAGCCACACCGCGTTCCACGGCGAACGGTCGAGGTGCTTCTTGCTGAAGCTCTCCAGACGCTCGCGCAGGACGGTGTCGTTTCGGATGGAGAACATCACCCGGCCCATGCCCCGCACGCTCTGCCGCGCGGAGGAGAACACCGCCACGATGCCGTTGCCCACCCAACTCGGAAGATGCATGAGGAGCAAGGCCGAGACCGGATAGGCCAGATAGGTTAGGGAAGCGGCCAGCCACCCGGCCGGGGAGAGCAGGACGAGGCCCGCCCCCGCCGCGGCGCCCAAGGCGCCGAAGAAGGCGCTCAAAGCCTCCGCTTCCTCATAAGAGTGCTTGACGCTCTCGGAGCGGCCGTAGCGCCAGAGCCCCCAGCCTCCCAGCGTGACCAAGGCCCCCATCCAGAGGCCCGTCCCGCTTAGAATGCCGGCGCCGAGAGTGACGGCCCCGAGGGAGAATAGCGCGGCCCCGGGGGCGGAGCGGACCAGCTTGGCCGTATTCTCGCTCATGAATGGAAGCGCGGAAAGGCCGAGGCTCGCCGCCACCAACGCGCCTCCGGCGAGCAGGGAGCCCGCGGCCAGCAAAGGAACGCCCAAGAGAGCGGCCGGAAGAAGAGCGAGGCCCGAGGCGATAAGGCGGGGCACCAGCGGACTCTTGCGGCCGGTGTCGGCTGGTTTTTCCGAGGTGAGTCGAGGCGTGGGCGCCGAGACCCCTTCGTTGTGGCTGCGCACCGATTCGGCGATCTCCTGCCCGGCGGGCCGGGCGAGCTGGCGGTTCCAGCCCAGCCCGCTCTGGAACTCCATGACCGAGGTCTGGGCCAAGTCCTCCAGCGCGCCGTTGACGCCGTGGCCGGCCCCGGTCAGCGCCGACTCCACCTCGAGACCGGCCGCGAAGGCGGACTCGCTCCCGGCCCGGGAGATGGGTCCCGTCTTCTCCAGCGTCGAGCCCACGCGGCGGGATATCCCCTTCACCCTCCGGGAGACCGGCTCGGACTGATTGCGCCGCACGGCCGTCCCGGGGACGGAGGGAGGCGTGACATGGGCCGCTTGGCGGCCCTTCGGACCGACGACGATCTCAAATTCCACTTCCTGGCCTTCCTTGAGCGTCTGATCGCCGGGCATTTCGATGGCCGAAAAATGGACGAAGACATCCTGGCCGCCGTCCTCCGGAGTGATGAAGCCATATCCCTTCGCGTCGTTGAACCACTTCACACGGCCCTTGAGCCTCCGGACTTCCGAGAGCGAGGGCGCCTGGGACTGCCCAGAGCGGGCATCCGTTTGCGCCGCCGGGACGCTCCGCGGCGTGGAGGCGGGGATCGAGGCCGAGACGCCCTGGACCGCTGAAACTCCTGAGAGGTCGCTGGTCCGCGCCGCGGCGGCGCCCTTGACCGCAGAGGCGGAAACGGCGGGAGTGGTCTGAATGCTCCGCATCGAAGCCCCGGTGATGAGGCTGGGGCCGAGTTCCAACTTGAAACCGGTCGACGCCGTACCCGGCACCGTCGCCGGAACGGCGAGGACCTGCCGACCCTGGCCCTGGGAAAGCCCCAGTCCGGGCACGCTCTGCGCGAAGAGACGATAGGGCAGTATGCCCGGGCTCAGGACCACGAGCGCCAAGGAGAGCGCCGCCGCCGTAAGAGATTTAAAGGTCCGTGAAAAGAGTTCCATGCATTCCTCCGCTATGATGGAACGATTCTACCGCGGAGCGGGTGGACCCGTCTTGAGGCTTCGGACCTTATAGGGAATGGGAAAAGGACCTAGACCGCCCTAGGCCCTAGGCCTGAACGCCGGGAAACCCAATGGGTTTCCCGGCGTTCAGGGAATGGGATACCGCGCCGCATACGCATCGATCACCGCGCGAATCATCTTCTGGTACGAGGTGTGGTATTTCTCGGCCGCCTTTTTGAAGAACTCAACGCTCGATCTGCTCAGCATAATCGTCACCTTCACGCTTTCTCCCTTGAAAGCAAGTTCCTTCGGGGAGGGTAGGAAATCCTTGACGACGCTCAACTTCCTGAGCGGCCCATCCGTGTAACTGATTTTCCTTTTCATGTCCTCGCCGCCGCCCATTCAAGCCGATGCCGCACATTAGACCGCGTATTGGTGAATCAACTCCGAAACGAAGGTCTGATAAGGAATGCCGATCTTCCTGGCCTTCCGTTTGATGATCTCCAAATCCTCACTATTGACCCGGATATTCAAGACGGCATCCTTTTTCCGCCTGGCGATGGCCGCGGCTATCTGGTTGAATTCCGCTCCACTCACGGGCCGATATTCGCCGCGAAGCAATGACCGCTCGATTGCCTTTTCGCTCCGGGTCAGCCTGATTCTCTTCTTCATGCCAATTCACCCCCAATCCCTTTCCTGGCACACATCCGGCCTCGGAAGGCGGCTGCTCATCAGCCATAAGTGGAATACATATGTATATACACTTCAAGAGGCCGCGCACAGGAGAACGCCTGCCCGCATCGCGCCGCTCGGTTTACGTGCGAGGAGAGGATGTCAACCCGCGATATCGGAACCCGGCAATCATGAACCCGCCAATACACGCCACCTTCAAAACCAACAGCCACCAGGGGCTCCACCATGCCCCCGTCCGCGCCTCGATGAGATCGGATATCCCAAAAAGAAGAAAGACGCCCGCTGTCATGGCGCCCAAAGTCCTTAATCGCGGAAGCTGACCCCTCGAACGCCGAAACAAGACCGCCGCGACCCCGATCCACAGCGCCCCTTCCAATAGATTGAATCCCGTCCCCAGGTCAATCAAAGGCCCTTTCGAACCATCCGCGCCCCTTTATCCCGCCACCCATAGCGCCGAGGCTGACCAGCGGCGGCTTCAGCTATCCAACCAAACGAGGCCGCCGGCTGGTCAAGCCAATAGTTAGGCACTCACGCATTAACATACACAGTCGGACTTGCCATTCCCTGCTTGAAGTAATTTTTAACGGATCCGCCCTTGTAGAGCGCGCGAATGTCTTTGGGTGCGACTTCTCCAAGAAACTCCCACCGGTCACTTGCGGCGCGCGCTCCAAATTCCTGCACACGAGTTGTATACTCGGTGGTGCGTTCAGGGCGCCACGTGTGAACTGAAAATACTTCACGCACGACTCCCTCAAACACCGCAAGCGCATACTTTACCGACTCACGCCGCGTCCCCAGTTTCCAAATGCCCCGCGTCGCTTCGTAAAGCTCGAGTGGCAACATATTGTGCCTGTAGAGCTTATTGATCCGAATAAGAAGCACTGGGTGGGAAATGACTATGGGACGTGCCGCATAATATCCCGCCAACTCCAGAAGGCCCATTCGTCCCATCTGAAGACTTTTAAAGCCGCGAACAGCGTTTGTCAGTGCTCCAAGTCCAAGCAAATCAATCGCGGCCGCCTCGATTCGGAGAGCCGTCTCCTCACTTGTCAATCCATGCGCAAGAACCTCAATTTTGGGCTTGAGCCCGGCGTTTCGGAGCTCAGTCAAAATTCTTGTTTTGGCAGTATCACGCACATCAATAAGGTGGGCGAGAGCGCGGCCGCCTTTCCCCTTCCCAACATAGAATGGTCGCTGCGTCCGGGGATCGGAGTAGATATAGACGTAATATCCCAAGTGCTCACTCACTCCTTCCGGCAGATGCTTAAGAAAATCGTCGTTGCTCATATTTGATCGGGTTGCCAACGTATGATTAAGCTGGTCGGCGTAAGCGGGCCGACGAGAGGAATCATACCATGCATATTGGTGGATTCATCATGGAATTCATCTGACGCCTGGCTGGGGGACCGGCATAGGCCGCGAAGCGGAACGGCATAAGCGGAGAAGGACAATGCTCCCCGAGTCGCGAGAAAACGCGCAGCGTTTTGTCGCGATTCGGGAGGCTATTAGAAGAAGTACTGCGCCTGCAGAAAAGCGATGTTTCCTTGCCGCCCGAACTCACTCGCCTTATTCCCGCCGAACCTCTGCCACCCCCCGCTCAAATGCAGATCCTTGAGCGCGTTCCAATCGAGCGAGGGCGCTATGAACTTGCTCCCGTCGTTTAGGTTGAATAGCGCGTACACCTCGGCCTTGAGCAGGGGATGAAGCTCCTTGCGCAGGCCGAGGCCCGCGTAGTCGCGCGCCAGCGACACCTCGCGCCCGCTGAGCAGAACGGCCGGGTTGTAGCGGGAGGCCTGCGTCACGCCCGCGCCGTTTCGGTGCAGTTCGAACACGGCCCACAGGTCCTTGAAGGCCCGGATGGGCGGGTCCGGGCCGAAATCGTACTCGTAGCCGATCAGCCATTTCCAGAAGGCCGTCCGCCATTTCAGGTCGGCGTAAAGCCCTTCCCCATGCAAAGACCCCCCGTAGAGGTCCGCGGCGAAATCCCCCCCCACCGCGAAGCTCGATGTCGAGGGCCCCACCTTCCCGGCCAGCAGGGACATGTCCGTGCCGTGGGCGTTGCCGCGCAAGCGGCCCACCAGATCGGACTGCGCCCAGGTGTCGGCCAGGACATAGACCGCCTCCCCCTGGCCCAAGGCGCCCAGCCCTTTTCTGAGGTATAGGGCGTCCACCCCGCGCCTCTCGTCGCGCTCCAAGACCGTGGGAAGATAGGGGTTTAAGAAATCCGTGGGGTTCCAGAGCTTGCCCGTGCCCCAGGCCACTCGCTGGCGGCCGAAGCGCGCGCTCACCCCCGCGGCGGAGGCCTCCACCCAGCCCCGGTAGAGCCTGTGGCGGTAATGCGCGCCCGTGCCCGAGGAGATCGCCTGCTCCATGGTCAGGTACTCGGGCGGCTCCGCCAAGCCGAAGCGCTGAAAATCCTTGGACCGAAGGACGCTGCCCAGGCGCAGTTCATGGTCGTAGTCCACGCGCGCGCGCAGACAAGCCGATTCGCAGGAGGCGTTTCCCGGCAATGGGGTCGAGCCTTCTCCCGAGAGACGCAGGCGCGAGAGATTCCCCTCATAGGGAGCCCCGCCGATCTGCGAGCGCCCGCCGTGGAAGAGGTTCTTGGCGTAGCCCGAGAACTCGAAGCCGGCCCGCGCGGGCAGAGAGGAGAACAAAGACACCATGAGCAGCAACGCCGACACCCGGGAGTGGATCATGAATGAGTGGAATCTATCAAAAATAACGGGTCTAGCGGCCTATACGGCGGAAAGCCGGATAGGCCGCTAGACCAGCCGGCCGTCGCGGATGGGGATGACGCGGCGGGCGCGCTTGAGCACGGTCTGGTCGTGGCTGGAGAAGATGAAGGTCACGCCGTGCTTCTCGTTCAAGCCCAGCATGAGGTCGAGCAGGGACTCGGCGGTCTTGGAGTCGAGGTTCGCCGTGGGCTCGTCGGCCAATACCACTTTGGGCCGGTGCACGATGGCGCGCGCCACGGCCACGCGCTGCTGCTGTCCGCCCGATAGCAGGTCCGGCCGGCGCTCGGCCTGCTCGAGCAGGCCTACCTGCTCTAGAGCCTCCAAGGCGCGGGGCCGGCGCTCCGCCTTGGGGGCGTTCTGCAGGACGAGCACGTACTCCACGTTCTCGGCCGCGGTCAGCACCGGAATGAGGTTGTAGGCCTGGAAGATGAAGCCCAGGGACCTCAAGCGGAAATCCGCCAGCTCGTTCTCGCCCAGCCGGGAGACCGGCCTGCCCTCGAAAAGGACCTCGCCCTCGCTGGGAGAGTCGATGGTCCCGATAATGTTGAGCAGGGTGGACTTGCCCGAACCCGAGGGCCCGGCGATGGCGGCGAACTCCCCCTCGCCGAAGGAGAGGTCCACGCCGGAGAGGGCGATCACTTTCGCTCCGTTCTCATAGACCTTGGAGACGCCCTTGAGCTCGATGAGGGGTGGCTTCACTGGACGCGGTGATTCTACCAATACGGCGGGGCGCGTTTCATACATGGCGCAAAGCCCGGTGGACGACCAGGCGCGAGGCCCGCAGGCCCGGCGCCGCGGCCGCGGCCACGCTCACCGCGAAGGCGAGCGCCGCGGCTTTCGCGTGGCTCTCCCACACCGGCCTCAGGTAGATGATGTCGTCGAAGGGCATGAAATAGGAGAGCGCGTCCCCCACGGGCAATGCCAAGCCCCGGGCCCGGAAGAAGGAGATGAGGCTCCAACCCAGGGCCAGCCCGAAGGCGGTGCCGAGAGTCCCCATGAGCACGGACTCCGCGGCCAGGAGCTTCATGACGAAGGCCGGACGCGCGCCCAGGGCGCGCAGGACGCCGAACTCACGGATGCGCTCGAAGAAGGACATGGACACCGTGTTGAGTATGCCCAGGCCCACGATGGAGAAGATGACGGTCATGAGCACGGCCCAGAGAGCGTCCTCGAACTTCTTGATCCCCACCACCTCGGAGCCCACGTCCTCGTAGGTCAAAAGGGCGGCCACCGGGTCCGAGAAGCGCGTGGAAAGGTCCCGAGCCGTCCGGAAAGCCGCTTGCGAGTCCTTGAGCCTGGCCACCGCGTGGCTGATCATGCCGGGCCGGCCGCGCAGGAGTTGGGCCGAGGGCAGGGGCACATAGACGATCTGCGCGTCGAAGGCGTCGCTCCCGCTGTGGTAGATGCCGCTGAGGCGGAAGAGCTCCGAGTTCATGGAGCCGTCGGGGCCCTGCGCCATGAGCACGGCCTTCTCGCCCAGGCGCAAGTCGAGATGCCCGGCCAGCTTGTCTCCCATCACGATGTCGCGCGCCTTCTCCACATAGCGGCCCGAGCGCAGGTAGCCCGGCATGATGGAGAGCTTGGGCTCGGTCTCCGGCTCGACCCCTACCACCAGCACGCCGCGCGAGCCCGCGGCGGAATAAGCCAGCCCGGTAAAAAGAAGGCGCAGGCCGGCCGCCTCCACCCTCGGGTCCGATAGGAGCAGGGCCTTGTGCGCCTCCCCCCTCTCCAGGAGCGGCAGGGGCACCTTCCTGTCCTTGGCCTCGCGGGCCTGTATCTGCAGGTGGCCCACCATCACGCCGGTGGACTTGTCGACCATCTGCCGCTGGAAGGAGGTGAGCAGGCTCTGGCCGAACATCACCGCGGCCAGGCCGAAGGCCACCGAGAATATGGTC
>CAYWAR010000002.1:0-23113 GCA_964455765.1 uncultured Elusimicrobia bacterium | reverse complement strand
ATAGGAGCTTGCGCGCCTTGGCCGCAGATAGCGTCCCATCCGCCTCCACCGGCAGAAAGCGCAGCAGCGCGCCGGCGCGTTGGCAGAGCATCTGCCAGGGCACCAGGTTGGAGTGATGCTCGAGCTCCGTGAGCAGGACTTCGTCGCCCTTCTTGAGGTTCTTATCGCCCCAGGCGCGCGCGACCAGGTTGATGGACTCCGTGGTGTTGCGGGTGAAGATCACCGTATGCGGCTTGGGGGCACGGATGAGGCGCGCGGTCTTCTCGCGGGACTCCTCCAGGAGCGCCGTCGCCTCCTCCGAGAGCGTGTGGACGCCCCGGTTGACGTTGGCGTTGTGCTTCTCGTAGAAATCCATGAGCGCGTCGAGCACGGCCCGAGGCTTCTGCGTGGTCGCGGCGTTGTCGAGGTAGACCAGCGGCTTGCCGCGCAGGGTGCGCGCAAGCAAGGGGAAATCGCCCCGGATGCGCGCGGGGTCAAAGCCCATCGGCCACCTCGACGAACACGGACTCCCCTTCCACGAGCACGGGAAAGGTTCTCACCGGGGTGACGGCCGGCATCCGGACCGCCGCCCCGGTTCGCGCGTCGAAGAGCGCTCCGTGCCGCGGACAGCGCAGCCGCCCCCCTTCCAAGACCCCCTCCCCGAGCGGGCCGTCGTCATGGGTGCAGCGGTCCTCGAGCGCGTAGAAAGCCCCCTCGGACTCGACGACGGCTATGCGCAGGTCCCCGGCGGACACGACCCGGATGAGCCCGGGAGCGAAGTCGGAGGCCTTTCCGGCGTGGATGCGCATGCTCATGTCAGCGGACCCCCCACGGGGGTCTGCTTCCGTCCGGGGGGCGTTTCCGTTTCATGAGAGAGCCCTCTCGAAGCGCTCCCGCCATTCCCCGGCCGCGGGGCCCTCGGGCAGGCGGCTGAGCGCCGGGTCCAGGAAGCCCCGGACCACCAGGCGCACGGCCTCGGTCTCCGGGAGCCCCCGGGTCGCCAGATAGAACAACTCCTCGGCGTCCATGGGGCCGGCGGTGGCTCCGTGCTTGCAGCGCACCGCGTCGGGCAGTATCTCCAGGATCGGCGTGGCGTGGGCGCGGGCTTCGTCGGAGAGGAGGAGGTTGTTGGCCGCCTGATAGGCCTCGCAGTCCACGGCCTCGCGCTCGATGCGGATGAGACCGGTGTAGATGGAGCGGGACCGGCCCGAAAGGGAAGTCCTGAAGAGGAGGTCGCTGAAGGTGCGCGAGGCCTTGTGGAGTTGGGCGGTGTGCGCGTCCACATGGCGGCGGCCGTCGGCCGCCGAGGCGGCGTAGAGGGCGCTGCGCGCCCCGGTCCCGGCCAGCTCCACTTCCAGGGAACTCTTATGCAGGGAGGCCCCCAGGAGCAGGGAGACATGCTCGAGGGCCGCGTCGCGGCCCACCCAGACGCGCTGGCGCCAGAAATGGACGGCGGAGGCGTGGAGGTCCTGGCCGTAGACGCAGCGCAGGCGCGCTCCGGCTTCCAGGACCAAGTCGGAAAAAGCGACGGAGACCGGCGGGGAGGATGTCCCGGCGGAAACGGAGGAGGAGAAATGCTCCTCGAAGAAGCTCGCCTCGCTTCCCTCCTCCGCCACCAGCAGGACCCGGGGGAGCTGGAAAGGCGCCGGCGCGTGGCGCAGGGACAGGCGCAGGGGCTCGGCCACGCGCGCTCCGGCCGGGATCCTCAGGAACACCCCGGAACGCCACGCCGCGCGGTTGGCCAGTTCGAGCTTGCGCAGCTCCGCGGGAGCGGAGGGGACGAGCCGGGGCTCGACCAGACGCGGATATTTCGCCGCGGCCTCTTCGAGGCTGAGGAGCTCGACGCCCAGGCGGCCGGCCCGGGCGGCTTCCTCCTTCCAGGCGATGGGCAGGGCGGGAGCGTCCGGCTCCCTCAGGCGCTCGAGCCCCCAGGCGGTGAAATCCGTGCGCCGCCAGGTCTCCGCCGTCTTGGGCGGGTCGGCCGCGCCCCGGAATTCCTCCCAGACCGATTCATGCCAGCGTCCTCCCCGCGGGAGGATGCTCGTCGTCGGGGTCTGCGGCCGTGTCATAGCGCCCCTAGCCTACCGAGCCTTCCATCTCGAGTTGGATGAGGCGGTTGAGCTCCACCGAGTACTCCAGGGGGAGCTCCTTGGTGAACGCCTCGAAGAAGCCGTTGACCACCATGGCCATGGCGTCACCCTCCTTGAGGCCCCGGCTCATGAGGTAGAAGAGCTGTTCCTCGCCGATCTTGGACACCGAGGCCTCGTGCCCCACCTGGGCGCGCTTGCCGTCGATCTCCATGGTGGGATAGGTGTCGGAGCGGGACCGCTCGTCGAGGAGCAGGGCGTCGCAGCGGACGTTGACCTTGGCGTCGTGCGCCTGGGGATGCACCTTGACCAGGCCGCGGTAGGAGGCGCGGCCCCCGTCCTTGGAGATGGATTTAGATAGGATGTTGCCGGAGGTGTGCGGCGCGGCGAAGACGAGCTTGCCTCCGGTGTCCTGGTGCTGGCCCTTGCCCGCGAAGGCGCAGGAGAGGATGTCGGCCCGGGCGCCCTTGCCGACGAGATAGACCGCCGGGAACTTCATCGTGAGCTTGGAGCCGATGTTCCCGTCCACCCACTCCACGAAGGAGTCCTCATGGGCCATGGCCCGCTTGGTGACGAGGTTGAAGACGTTGTTGGACCAGTTCTGTATGGTGGTGTAGCGGATGTGCGCGCCCTTGCGCGCGATGAGCTCGACGACGGCCGAGTGGAGCGCGTTGGTCGCGTAGGTCGGCGCCGTACACCCCTCGATATAATGGACGCTCGAGCCTTCGTCGGCGATGATGAGCGTGCGCTCGAACTGCCCGGCGCGCTCGGCGTTGATGCGGAAATAGGCCTGCAGGGGCATGGTGATCTTCGCGCCCTTGGGGACGTAGATGAAGGACCCTCCGGACCACACCGCGGAGTTGAGGGCCGCGAACTTATTGTCCTCGCAGGGGATCACCGTGGCGAAGTGCTCGCGCACGAGGTCCGGGTACTCGCGCAGGCCCGTGTCCATGTCCGTGAAGATCACGCCCTGCTTGGTCAGCTCCGCGTGCACCTGGTGGTAGACGGCTTCGCTCTCATATTGGGCGGTGACTCCCGCCAGGAACTTGCGCTCCGCCTCCGGGATGCCGAGCTTCTCAAAGGTGTTCTTGATGGCCTCGGGCACGTCCTCCCAGTTCTTCGCCGAACCCTCGGAAGGCTTGAGGTAGTAGTAGATGTCGTCGAAATTTATCTGGTCGATGAGGTCGCAGTTGCCCCAGCGCGGCATGGGCTTGGAGCGGAAGATATCCAGGGCCTTGAGCCGGAAATCCCGCATCCAGGCGGGCTCCTTCTTCATCCAGGAGATCTCCTCCACGACGGCCCGGTCCAGGCCCTTGCGGGCCTTGAAGACGAACTTCTCCGGGTCATGGAACCCGTACTTGGTCGCGTAGTCGTCCTTGAGGTCGGAGACGTCGGTTTTCACGCTCATGCCTGCACCGGCTCGCGCGCGACATAGCCCTTCTTCTCGAGCTCCGCGGGCAGTTCCGGCCCGCCCGATTGGGCGATGCGGCCCTCCAGGAGAACGTGCACGAACTTGGGCTTGACGTAGTCGAGGATGCGCTGGTAGTGCGTGATGAGCAAAAAACCCTTCTCCGGGCCGGCCATGCGGTTGATGCCCTCGGAGACCGTGCGCAGGGCGTCGATGTCGAGCCCGGAATCGGTCTCATCGAGCACGGCGAAGGAGGGGTCGAGCAGGGCGAGCTGGAGTATCTCCAGACGCTTCTTCTCCCCCCCGGAGAAGCCCTCGTTGACGTAGCGGGAGGCGAATTTCTCGTCCATTCCCAAGAGCTGCATCTTCTCGCGCAGGAGCTTGCGGAAGGTCTTGACCGCCTGCTCGCCGAAGCGCGCCTTGAGCGCGGTGCGCAGGAAATTGGCCACGCTCACCCCGGGGACCGCCACCGGATACTGGACGGCGAGGAACATGCCCTTGCGGGCGCGTTCCCAGGTCTTGAGGGGAAGGACATCCTCGCCTTGGAAGAGGACCCGTCCCCGGGTCACCGTGTATTTCGGATGCCCCAAGAGCACGTTGGACAGGGTACTTTTCCCGGAGCCGTTGGGGCCCATGAGCGCATGGATCTCTCCGGCACGGACGCTCAGGTCCACGCCCTTGAGGATGGGTTTTCCATCCACTTCCACATGAAGGTCTTGTATCTCAAGCAGAGGGATCATGTCAGCATCCTCCCCATGTCAGCATCCTCCCCACGGGAGGATGCTCGTCCCAGGGGCGCGCTGCCGTATTATTGATGGCTTCCTTTTTCATTATCCTACTGAAAGTATAATATACCCGACCATATTAGTCAAGTTTAATATCGACATGATTTTAAGTGTTTAAAATTATACTTTATTCCATGATATTTTTCAAATAAATAGGAAAGCGACGGAGCCCAAAACGGCGCAGACAAGGAAGGCCGCGGCTTCATAACCGAGTATGTCCTTGAATTCCAGTTTGGCCACGGCCAGCAGAGGGACGCACCAGAAAGGCTGTATCATGTCCGTGACCATGTCCCCCCAGGAATAGGCGAGCACGACCTTGGCTGGAGGCACGCCGAGCGTCTTGGCCGCCTCCAGCAGATACGGGGCCTCGATGGCCCATTTGGAACCCCCGGAAGGGATGAAGTAGTTGAGCACGCCGGAGTACCAGTAGACGATGAACGGGAAAGTGTCCGCCGCGGCCAGACGCACGAAAGCCCGGCCCAGCATCATGTCCAGGCCCGCTCCCTTGATGACGCCGTACATGCCGGCGTAGAACGGGAATTGGAGTATGATGCCGTGCACGTAGCGGGAGGCCCGCTCGGCCGCCCGGACGAAGGACGCCGGGCTGGGATAGAGCAGGAGCCCGGCGGTCAAGAAGATGAAGTTGAGCCTGTCGAGGGTCAGTTCGGGGCTCCGGGAAAAGGCGCGCAGAAGATAGAGGATCCCGCAGAGACCCAGCGCGCCGCTCACTACCCGGGAATGCTCCATCATGCGCATCCAGGCGTTCATCTCCCCCGTCCTTTCGGGCTCCCGGATCTCCTCGAGAGCTTTCAATGCGCCGGGACTCAATCGGAATGCGTCCTCCTCCGCCGGATACATGGCCCAGGCCAGGAGCGTGAGCGCGGCCAAGGTCGCGGCGGCCAGGCCCAGGTTGAAGGGCGAGAACACGGTCTGGGACAAAGGGATGACTCCGATCAGCGGTTCCAAGAAATGCCTCGGGGTGGCCACCAGCAGGGGCGCGGAACCCGATAGTCCGGCATGCCATAGGGCGCCCATCCCGAAATACGAGACCGCGACCAGCAGACGGAAATCCGTCGCGGGACGGCGGAGCGCGATGCGCCGGGCCAGGAACGCGCTGGCCATGATGCCCAGGCCCCAGTGCATCCAGCAGAGGAGCATCGAGGCCGCGGCCGCCAGGGCCACGGCCTGAGGGCCGCTTTTGGGCAGGCGCGCGAAGGCGTCGAGGGCCCGCTCGACGGGCGGGGCCTCGGCGAGCATCGCGCCGGTGACCACGATCAGGCACATCTGCATGCCGAAGCCCAGCAGCGCCCAGAAGCCGTCGCCCCAGTAGCCCAGGATCTCGCCGGGGCCCCTGCCGGCCGCCAGGAAGGCCGCGGCGAACACCGCGGAGGTGAGCAGGGCTGCGATGACGAAGGCGGAGGGGACGAAGCGGCCGCTGAGCTCCGTCAGGAGGGAAACGAACCGGCCGATCCCGCGCACCTACTTCTCTGGGCCGAAGGGCTTGAACAGGATGACCAGGGCGGGCAGCAGCGTCAAGGATGCGACCAGGGACACGGCCATGGCCAGGGCGCTCAAGAAGCCGAACAGGATCGTGGGGATGAATTTCGACAGCATCAGGAACGAGTAGCCGATGACTATGGTGATCTGAGAATAATAAATGGCGTTGCCGATGGAGGCGTTGCATCGGCGCATCGTCCTGACGTAGTTGGGATCGGCCTTGAAGTCGTTGCGGAACCGGTAGAGGTACTGGATGGCGCTGTCCACCGCCACACCCATCGCGATGGCCACGATGGTGATCGTCATCATGTCGAGCGGGACCTTCCCGAGGCCCAGGACCCCCAGGATGATGGATGCGCTGAGGAGGTTGGGGGCGATACCGATGAGGGCGAGCCTCAGGGACCGGAAGAGGACCAGCAGCATGGCCGTGAGCGTCAGCAGAGTGTAGCCGATCGTCTGTATCTGGGAGCGGTAAAGGCTCTGCAGCATGTTGTTGTAAAGGACCATGGGGCCCGTCAGGCGGAACTGGTCCGGCTTGAGGCCCAATCCGATGAGGTCAGCGCGTATTTTCTTCAATAGGGCGTCGCGCCGGAGGTCCTTGAGAGAGTCCTTGATGCGCATGCTGATGCGCGCCTGGTTGTTCTCGACGCTGGCATAGGGGTCGACGATGGCCTCCCGGTATTTCTCGGGTATCTGGCTGAAGAAGAGCGCCAGGGTCAAGTCGTCGGGGTCCTTGCCCCCGTTGGCGGACCGGACGATCTTCCAAAAGGTCCCCAAGGACAGGACCTTGCCGCTGGACTCAAGCCCCTGCGCGTAGTCGTGGACTTTGTTGATGAGCTCAAGCTTGCCCGAGGTGAACCAGTATTTCCCGGCATCCTCCTCCCGCCCCTCCTCGAAATCGCTGAACTCATCCTTCGGCGCGGCCGCCTTCGCCTGAGCCACCTCGGAAGGCTTGAAGTCGAGCACGATGTCGAGGGGCGTGGTCCCTCCGAGGTTCTGGTCGACGTACTGCATCCCCTGGTAGATCTCGGTGGATTTCTTGAAGTAGTTGACGAAGCTGTTCTCCACCTCGAGATGAAGGCACCCGGCCACCGTCACGGCCGCCACGAGCAAGGAACATGCGAAGATGGCCGGGCGGCGCTTCTCGGCGAGGTCCGCGAACAGGGAGGTGAGCTTCAGGCCGAACTCCTTTTCCTTCTCAGCGGGCGGCTTGGGCATCAAGAGGAGGGCCGGAGGGAAGAACAGGAAGGTGATGGTCATGGAGATGCAGAGGCCGAGTATGTTCATCCACCCGAAATTCACGACGGGGAGTATGTCGCAGACCACCAGCGACGAGAACCCCGCGACCTCGGTCAGGAGCGAGTAGAGGATGGGGATGAACATCATCCGCACCGTTCCCAGGATGAGCTCGCGGTTGGCCGCCTCCGGATGCTCCCTCAGGAGCCCGCGGTATGTCACCACCATGTAGATCACATACTGCATCGTGAAGATGATCTTGAGCGAGATGAAATTGGAGCTCACCACCGTCACTTCCCAGCCGAACGAACCGAGAAGCCCCATCATGACCACGACGGATGAAGCGCAGCAGAACAGGGGGAGGAACACCCACCTCACCCGCCTGAATATGACCAGGAGGCACAGCACGAAGAAAGTCAGCAGCCCGAATCCGCCCACCTTCAGGTCGTGCCGGATGAAGGTCAGGATGTCGTCGACGATCATCGGCATCCCGGCGAGGTGGAAAAGGGCCTTGGAGCTATGGCGGTCCACGATGCCCCGGATGGCCAGGATCTCCTTGTGGCGCTCGCGGCCCCGGATGTCCTTGAGGTGGAGATAGCGCTCCTCCAGCCCCTTGAGCTCCAAGGCCTCCTCGGGGGAGAGCTTGGAGACGTACCGCTTCTCCCTGAGCGCCACGCGCCGCTTGAGCCACTCCTGTTGGCTCTTATCCGCCCGGACGTTCACCTGGATCGCCGTGGACCTCAGGTCCTGGCTGACGATGAGGTTATTGT
The DNA here is from genome assembly GCA_964455765.1 of uncultured Elusimicrobia bacterium. Classification (GTDB taxonomy): domain Bacteria; phylum Elusimicrobiota; class Elusimicrobia; order UBA1565; family UBA1565; genus CAYHRV01. Next base: position 15,351 of record CAYWAR010000002.1, on the reverse strand, counting down.
AGAGCGGGCTCTCGGTGAACTCTTTTATGGCGAGCTTGAGGTCCGCCTTCGGGTCTTCAAGCGTCTTGATGTTCCGGCGGAGCTCCTTGAGCGGGACCTGGGGGTTGCTCAGGAGGGGGACGTCCAGGATGGTGGTGACGGAGTCCACCCACGCGAGGGCTTTGATCTCATCGCGGACCGCCCGAAGCCCGTTGAGGGAGGCCTCGGAGAAGAGGTCTCCCTCGGGCTTGTAGGTGACTATCAGGAAGTCCTTGGTGGAATAGATCTCGCTGATCTTGTTGTAGTAGCGCAGGTCCTCATCATGCTCCAGGACCAGGGAATCCGCCGAGGCGTCCAGCCGGAAATCCTTGCTGTGGTAGCCGAAGTAGGCGAACAGCACGAGGAACAGGACGACGGTGGCGCCGGGAAACGCCAAGATGGTCCGGTCGAAGAGGCGGCTCAAGGAGGCCCCCCATCCGGCGGCGGCGGATTCGGCGGTCGGTCTCATTTCTTCTGCTCCTTCTTCGCCTTGCCCGCGGCCTTGTCTTCGTCGATCTTCTGCCGCATCTTCTTGAGCAGGGCTCCGAAGGGGTTGTCCCGGAGGAACTCCTCGTACTGGGACCCGTACGACTTGACGATGCTCACGCCCTCGATCTCGAGGTCGTAGACCTTCCAGGCGTCCTTGTCCTTATAGAGCTTGTACGCCATGCCGACGCGCTGTCCCTTGGACAGGATATAGGTGAGCATCTGGAACTTCTTGTCCTTCTCCACCGGCTCGTTGTATTCGACCTTCTCGTCGGTGAGGAGGTCCAGCTTCTCGAAATAGGACGTCTTGAGCTGCTCCTTGAAGAGGTCGGTGAATTCCTTCCTCTGCTTCTCGTCGAGCTTGGGCCAGTGGTTGCGGCCCAGGGTGAGCTTGGCCATGAGGGACATGTCGATGATGGGGTCGATGATCTTGATGACCTGGTCCTTCTTGTCCGCCTGCGCGGTCTCCTTGGTCTTGAGCACCGCCATGACCCTCTCCACCGTGTCCCGGACCAGGGCGTCGACGGCCTTCTGGTCGCCGGTCAGCGCGCCGGAGGCCTTTTTATCCTGGGCCCGGGTGGAAGCCCCGGCCAGGATTAGCGTCAGAGCGACGAGCGGCAGTCTGTTCATGGTTCACTCCCGGATCTTTTTCTCCCGACTCTGTTTATAGGCGTCTCTGAAGAAAGTGTAGGGGTCCAGGGCGTCCTTCTTGATGCTCTCGTATTCCCCGACATGGAGGGACAGATAATTGGCCTGCTCTCCTGCGTTGAGGCCGAAGTTGGCGTTGAAATCCGCGAGGTAATAGGCCGGATTGACCGCGAAGCTCGGGACCATGGCGAGTCCGTCGCGCAGGCTGCTCTGCCCCAGGAACGGAAGCACCAGGGGGAATCCCTGCCCGACCCCATAGTGCCCGAGGGCCTGGCCGAAATCCTCGTCCCCGGGCTTGCGCCAGTCGAACCAGGCGTCCGCGGGATCGAAGAGTCCGCCGAGCCCCAGCGTCGAGTTGAGCAGGAAGCGCCGGGTCTCCTTGCCCGCCTTGGAGAATCGTCCCTGGAGCAGACAACTCGCGAAGCGGACCGGAAAGCGGAAATTATGGAATCCCCGGTGCACGGCCACCCGGGCCGGCTTCGGCACGAGGAAGGAGTAGCCGCGGGCGAGGGGCTTGGCGAGCCAGAAATAGAATCTGTCGTTGACGCCGAACATGAAGCGGTTGTAGCCCCGGAGCGGGTCGTAGACCTCGTGGGTTTTGACCGCGCCCGTGGCCTCGGCCTCCTCGAATTGGTCGAAGTCGCCGGCATCGGCGCCCGGCGGCTGCGAAACCGCGTCCGCCGGGGAGCCGCTCTCCGAGGGGGGCGGGGGCGCCTCGGCGGCCTCCTGGGCCGGGGAAGGAACGGGCATGCCGGGCCCTAGGAGAAGGAACGCGGCCAGCGGCGCGCCGAGCAAGCGGGGAAAAGGTCTATGGGTCACCGAAGAGGTTGTATTCCGAGTTGGTAAGGATATCATAAAAACGCGGGGCCGCGGGCCCCGTGCCTGGACCCCGTTCCTGGGTTTTAGCATATCGTATTAGTATAATTATTTCATGAAAATCTACACGCGGACCGGCGACCGGGGCGAGACGGGGCTCCGAGGGGGCTCGCGGGTGCGCAAGGACCATCCGCGCGTGGCGGCCTATGGGGAGGTGGACGAACTGAACTCCTTCCTGGGAACGGCTTTGAGCATGCTCCCGCCCAAGCCCGCCTTCCGGCTCCTGTCCCGGACACTGGGACGCGTTCAAAACGATCTCTTCTGCGTGGGAGCGCGCCTCTCCCTCCCCCGACGAGGGACCGGCCCTGCCCTGCCCCCGGGCTCGGTGAAGGCCCTGGAAGAGGAGATCGACCGCATGACCGGGGACCTCAAGCCCCTGCGCCGCTTCATCCTGCCCGGCGGCTCGCCGGCCGCGTCTTCCCTCCACCTCGCGCGCGCCTCCTGCCGGAGGGCGGAACGCGCCGTGGTCGCCTTGGGCAAAGGAGCCGCGCCGGAGATCGTCGTCTACCTCAACCGCCTTTCCGACCATCTTTTCACCGCGGCGCGCTGGACGAACCGGGGACTCGGGTCCGCCGAGAAGGAGTGGTCCCATGTGGCTTGACCCGGCGCGCGCCGTGGCGGATTTCCCCTTCTACCGGAGCCTGCCTCAGAAATCCCTCGGGTCCACGGTGGGCTACCTGGCCTATCTGGGCGTCCTCTTCTCCCTGGTCTCCGTCGCGGCCCTCCTCGTGCGGGCCGCCCCCATCATCGAGGAGGCGGTCGCCTGGGCCTCGGCCGCGATCCCGCCCATGACGCTCTCGGGGGGCCGGCTCTCCAGTCCGCTCCAGGAGCCCCTGCGCCTCCAGTACCCGGGCCAGGAGCGCCTCGCCTTCATCCTCGATACCGCGCGCACGACCCCCCCCACGGCCCAGGAAATGGACGAGAAGAAGGTCATCGCCTACTTCATCCGGGATTCCGTCACCGTGGCGGGGAGGGACAGGCTGGAGGTCTACGACCTTTCCGCCTCGAAGGACGCCCCGGCCTTGACCATCGATGGAAACTTCTACCGCTCCCTGGGGGACCTCTTCAAGAAGGCCCTGGGGCCCGTGGGGTTCGCCTTCACCTGGGTTCTCTTCATGGCATGGAAGCATCTGGCCGCCTTGATGTACGCGCTGGTGGCGCTCCTGCTCAACGCCCTGCTCTCCGCCGGCTTGGAGTTTCCGGCCCTCTACCGCGTCTCGGTCTACGCCCAGACGCCGGTCATCGTCCTGCAGGCCGCCGCCCTCTTCCTCCCGGCCCCCATCCCCTTGTTCGGCCTGCTCTCCCTCCTCGTCGGGGGCCTCTACCTCTGGCAGGCCATCCGGCAGATCCAGGGAGCCTCATGAGGCGTTCGACCTCGGTGCCCGGTTCCAGGCCGGAGGCCGAGGGTGCCGCGGTCGCTTGGAAGAGGCGTTCGACCGCGGCGCTGGTCCTGGCCCTCTTCTCATGCGCCTGCGTGGGGCCTTTTCAGCGCTCTTTCCGCCTCTCGGGCGGCATCACGGCTTCCCCCCAGTTCCTTAAGAAGACGGAACGCCCGAACCTGATGCTCTTCATCGTGGCGGTCAACTCAGGCGGGATACCGGTGGCGGTCAAGCGCATCATCAACCCCAAGCTTCCCATCGACTACCACATGGGCCGGGAGGACCTCATCCTCCCGGGGAAGTCCTGGCAGGGTCCCCTGCAGGTCAAGGTCTACGTCAACACGCATGGGCAGGTGGGCCTCACCCTTCCAGGCGACCTGACCGGCGGCCATCCGGGGCCGGTCCGTTCAGGGGATCACGATGTGGACGTGGTGATCGACTCGGAGGCGAGCAGCACCGGGATCCCCTCGCGCACGGGATAGCGCCGGCGGCAGGACCGGCAGTCGAGCGCTTCCGGCTCCGCCCTGCGCTCCAGAGGGGCTTTGCACGCCGGACAGGCCAGCATCTTCAGCAATTCCTCGTCTATCATCGCGTGCTTTCTCCTTTGCCCAAGATGCGCTAGGCTACCATGAGGCCCGCGATGCGGAAGGTGGGAGCGGCGATGCTCCCATAGAAGCGAAGATCGTCGGCCGCGGCGTCGATCCCGGCCAGGACCCCCAGGAGATTGCCCGAGACCATGGCTCCCTTGACGCCCCGCCCCAGCCGCCCGTTGCGCACCTCGACGCCGGCGACGCCGATGGAGAACTCCCCGGACACGGGGTCCGCGGTGTGCATTCCGAGCAGTTCGAGCGCCAGGATCCCCTCCGAGGTGTCCGCGATCAGGCTTTCCCGGCTCATGGAGCCGGGCTCCATGTAGAAATTCGAAGGCCCCGGACCGGGCAGGCCGCGGTAGCCGGAGCGGGAAGCGCTCGCGTTCGAGGCGCGGCCGGCCTTGCGCGCGGTGTAGTCGTCATAGAAGTATTCGCGCAGGACGCCCGCATCCACCAGGGTCTTGCGGCGCGTCGGGAGGCCCTCGTCGTCGAAGAGCGCGCTCGCGACGCCGCCGGGGCGCCGGGGGTCGTCGACGAAAGTCACCCGGGGGCTCGCCACCGTCTCCCCAAGCCTGCCCTTGAAGAGCGACCTGCCGCGCTGGACCACGTCGGCCGAGAGCGCTCCCACCACCAGGTCCAGGAACTCCCCCGCGACCCAGGGGTCGATGAGCACCGCCCGCCTGCGGCTGGGCAGCTTCCTCGCCCCGAGAAGGGAGACCGAACGCCAGACCGCGTTCTCCGTCTCCCGGACGCAGTCGAGTTCCTCTGCGCTCCGGGCCGAGGTCGAGCCGGAGCCCACCTGGACCTCCGAGCCCTCTTCCCCCATCACCGACAGGCCGAAACCGCAGCTCGTGCCCCGCTCGTAGGCCCGCACCCCGGCCGTGCTCGCGATGGCGACTTCGGAGCGCCCCTCCCCATAGCCGGCCTGCAGGACCTTGCGCACGCGCGTATCCATCCGGGCCGCCCGCTCCTGCATGTCGAAGAGGACGGGCGCCCAGTCCTGCAGGGGGCGGGTGAACAGAGCGGGGTCATAGAGGCTCCCGGCGAGCGAGTCCTCGGGGCCGCCCGAAGCCGGAGGGGCGGGCGGCCCGCGGTGCTCGTCGTGAGGAAGGTGGGCCAACTGGCGATAAGCCCCGGAGAAGAGGTTCTCAAGGTCCTCCACCGGCCCGCCCGCGGACGCGAAGGCCATCCTTCCGTCCCGGAAGAGGCGAAGGCCCATCCCTTCCTCGACGGCTTCCTGCACGATCCTCAGCTTCCCTTCCCTCAGTTCGAGGCCCCGGTCTTCCCCCCGTCCGCAGTAGACCTCGGCCTCGATCCCGGGAGAGCGGGAGCGCACCCAATCGATGACCCGCTCGGCTTTTTCCATCAGGGACGCAGGCGCGGACGCTTTCACGGGCGCTGGAGGGCCACGTAGCCCATGTACAGGAAGAGGACGGAAAGGAGCAGGAAGAAGACTCCCCATTTGCGCCGCTCGAGCGTGATGTGGGCGTCGTTGAGCAGGGCCTCGCGCAGGATCGAGTTCATGCGCTCGATGGCCGTGGGCCGGAAGAGATAGCCGAGCCCCAGGGCGAAGAAGAAGCAGCCCACCGCCACCTTGGACCAGGGACTCATGAGGCCGGGTTGAACTCGTTCATCGCTTTCTCGAGGCCGTGGGCGTACGCCGCATCCAGAGCGAGCATCCCTCTCTTGAGCATCATCCTGAACGCGTCCGCCTCATCGGACCGGAAGCGCCCGAGCACAAAACCCTTCGCGTCCGCCTTCTCGGGCAGCGGCCCCACGCCCAGGCGCAGGCGCGGGATGCCTTCCTCTCCCCCGAAGCTCTCGATGAGGGACTGCATCCCCCGGTGGCCGCCGGAGGAGCCGCCCAAGCGGATGCGCAGGCGGCCCAGCGGCAGGTCGATGTCATCGTAGCAGACCAGGATGTCGGCCGGGGCCACCTTGTGGTAGCCGGCGAAGGCCCTCACCGCCCCTCCGGAGAGGTTCATGAAGGTGAGCGGCTTGAAGCAATGGAACCCGGCCCGGTCCGCGCCTTCCAGGCCGTGGAAGGCGGCCTCCCCCTCCCCCCAGCGCTTCCAGGGGGAGGCTCCGACGAGTTCGTCGAGCAGCATGAACCCGATGTTGTGCCGGGTCCCCGCGTACGCCGGACCCGGGTTGCCCAGACCGACGGCCAGCCGGACCAATTACTTCTTCTCTTCTTTCTTGCCGCCCTCGGCCTTGGCCGCGGGAGCTCCCTTGCCCGCGGGAGCCTTCGCGTCCTTGGCGCCTTCCTTGGCTCCCTCCCCCTCCTCACCTTCCTCCTTCTTGCCCTTGGCGATGACCTCGGGCTCTCCGGCGGCGGCGTCCGCGGCCGGCTCGGCCTCCTTCTCCACCACGACATGGATGATGTGGAGGACGATCTGGGCGAGATCCTGGAGATACTCGACCTCCGGGAGCACCGGGAGCTGGGAGACGAGGATCTCGGCTCCGACGTCCATCTTGCTCACGTCGAGGTCGATCTTCTGGGGGATGGCGTTGGGCAGACAGCGCACTTCGATCTCGCGCAGGACGTGCTCGAGCACCCCGCCCTGCAGCTTGACGCCGGGGGCCTCGCCGGTGACGTGCAGGGGGACCTTGACCACGATCCTCTCGGTCAGCGATATGCGCTGGAAGTCGGCGTGTATCGGCTGGCTGGTCACCACGTGCCGCTGGATCTCCTTGACGATGACCGTGTCCTCGCCCTTGTCGTGCTTGAGGCGGAGGATGACGTTGGTCCCCCCCTGCTTCAAGGCGCTCATGAGCTCCTTCTCCCCGATGGCGATGGAGAAAGCCTTGCCCTTCCCGCCGTAGACCGTGCCGGGTATCTTGCGCACCTTGCGCATGTCGGCCAGCGCCTTCTTGGTGCCGGCTTCCCTCATCTCCGCCTTCAATTCGATTTGTGCCATGTTTGCTCCTTTATATTACCGAACGTTGCCCCCGAAAGCCCCCGCGGCGTCCAAGGGTCGGACGGCGGGACGCCTTCGTTGCGGGGGTCTCCCTCATACGAAAAGTTCGCTGATGGACTCGCCCATGTGGTTGCGCCGGATGGCCTCTCCCAGCAGCGGCGCGATGGAGAGCACCGTGATGCGCGAGCCTTCCGGCGGACGGTTGGGGATCGAATCCGTGATGATGAGCTCCTCGATCTCCGACTGCGCCATGAGCTCCATGGCGTTGCCGGAGAGGACCCCGTGCACGCAGGCCGCGATGACCCTCTCGGCGCCGCGGTCCTTGAGCTTGGCGGCCACCTTGGTGAGCGTGCCGCCCGTATCCACCATGTCGTCGAGGATGACCGCCGTCTTGCCGGCCACCTCGCCGATGAGATTATAGACCGAGGCCTCGTTGGGCCTGGGCCGCCGCTTGTCGATGATGACGAGCCCGGCCGAGAGACGCTTGGCGAAGGCCCGGGCGCGCTCGACCCCGCCCACGTCCGGGGACACCGCGACGATGTTGGGGATCTTCTTGACCCGCAGATAGTCGAGGAAGACCGGGGTCGCGTAGAGGTGGTCCACCGGGATGTCGAAGAAGCCCTGGATCTGGCCCGCGTGCAGGTCCACGGCGATGACGCGGTCCGCCCCGGCCTCGGTGATGAGGTTGGCCACCAGCTTCGAGGAGATGGGCACCCGCGGCTGGGTCTTGCGGTCGGCGCGGGCGTAGCCGAAATAGGGGATCACCGCCGTGATGCGCCCGGCGCTGGCCCGGCGCAGGGCGTCGATCATGATGAGCAGCTCCATGAGATGCTCGTTGACCGGCCGGCAGGTGGACTGGATGAGGTAGCAGTCCATGCCGCGCACGTTCTCGCGGATGTGGACGTTGATCTCGCCGTCGGCGAAGCGCCCCACCTCCGCGTCGCCCACGCTGGTGCGCAGGTAGGCCGCGATGCGCTCGGCCAGGGGCCGGTTCGCGTTGCAGGAGAATATCTTGAGACCGCGCGTCGAGCGAGCGCTCTCCTGCTCGGCCGGCCGGGGCTCCGGGGAGGAGTTCCCCTCGGTCCGCGCATGTTTCCCGTGCGCCTGCTTCGCAGAGGTCGTTTTCATGACCTTATTTCCTCGCCTTGTTCTCTTGCCGGGCGCGCCCGAACGCCCTCGCGCCGTCGGGGACATGCTCGGTGATGACGGAGCCGGCCGCCACGAGGGCTCCGCGTCCGATCTTGAGCGGGGCGACCCGCGCCGTCGGCACCAGCGTCGCGTTGGAGCCGATGAAGGACTTGGCCCCGATGTGCGTCCTGTGCTTGCGCTCTCCGTCGTAGTTGCAGGTGATGGTGCCGGCCCCGACGTTCACGTCCTCGGCGATGTCCGAGTCGCCGATGTAGCTCAGGTGGGGGACCTTCGAGCCCATGCCCACCCGGGAGGCCTTCACCTCGCTGAAATTCCCGACCTTGGCGCGCGGTCCGATGACGCTCTCGGGGCGGATGTGGGTGAAAGGCCCGATCGAGCATTTCTCGAGTATCCTGGCGCCCGCGACCTGGGAGAAGGCCACCGAGCATTCGGCGCCGATCGAGGAGTCCTCGATGAGCGAGTACGGCCCGATGCGGCAGCGGGGGCCGATCTTGGTCTTTCCGCGCAGGACCACGCCGGGCAGGAGCACGGTGTCCGGCCCGACCTCGACGTCCGCGTCGACGTAGGTGTGGGCGGGATCGCTCACGCCGACCCCGGAGAACATCAGGCGCTCCAGGGCGCGGCGGTTGAGGACCCGCTCCGCCTGCGCCAGTTGGACGCGGTTGTTGATGCCGGTGATCTCTTCGTGGTTGGGGGCCAGGTGGGCGGCCACCCGTCCGCCCTTGCGCCGGATGTGCTCCAGGCAATCGGTGAGGTAGCGTTCCTTCTTGGGCCCTTGGGGCGTGAGCTCCTTGAGCGCCGCCACGAGCAGGGGGACCTCGAAGCAGTAGGCGCCGGAGTTGACCTCGTTGATGGAGGCCTCCTTGGCGGCCAGGTGGGCTTCCTCCACGATGCGCAGGACCTCGCCCAGGGGGCTGCGCACCACGCGGCCGTAGCCCTTGGGCGAGGGAACCCGGGCGCTCAGGAGCGTGACCTGCCCCTTATCGGCCCGATGGGCGTTGACCAGCGCGTAGAGCGTGTCGAAGGTAAGCAGGGGGGTGTCCCCGCAGAGGACCAGGGCGGTCTGGAACTTTTTGAGGAACGGCAGGGCCTCGATGACCGCGGCCCCGGAACCCGCCAGGTCCTTCTGCCGGATGAAGGTCACGGGCCTGCCCAGCCCCCAGAACCGGGCGTTCTGGGAGACCTCCTTGCGCAGGAGCTCCTCCTGGTGCCCGACGACGACGCCCAGGCCCGCGGGCTTGAGCGCGTTGGCCAGGCGCAGGAGATAGGCGAGCATGGGCCGCCCGCCGATGGGGTGGAGCACCTTCGGGAGGGAGGAGACCATCCGCGTCCCCTGCCCCGCGGCCAGGATGAGCACGCCGAGCGAAGGGGCTTTATTCGACTTTGAGTGCATCAAAGGTCGCGCCGGACGGGCGCCTCCGATCTCAACGCACGGCGACTATCGTCGCCGTGTGCAGGGGTTCCCGGGCCAGGACTCGAACCTGGAAAACGAGCTCCAAAGGCTCGCGTGTTACCGTTACACCACCCGGGAGTGGGGATCGCGTTTCCTTTCATTCCTCTGCCTGACTCGTCTTCGGCCTGGGCTTCTTGAGCTCTTCCTGGTAGGCGGCCATGATCTTGTCCTCCAGGAACTTGCGGAATTCCATCGAGATCGGGTGCGCGATGTCCTTGTACGTCCCGTTGGGCAGCTTGCGCGAGGGCATGCAGAGGATGAGCCCCTTGCTGCCCTCGACGAGCTTCATGTTGCGAACGACGAAACAGTTGTCGAAAGTGACGGTGACGAAAGCCTTGAGCTTGTCGTCCTCGCGCAGATGCACCCGGATCTCGGTGATTTGCATAGCTTGACGCCCCTTCGCGGCGGGTCACCCCAAGACGCAGGTGAGGTACGCCCGCCAAGGATAGACCCTTAGACGCTTGAGCGCTTGCTCACCCTCCGCATGGGACCCCGCGAACCCGAAGACCGAAGAGCCGGACCCTGACATCAAAACACCCCGCAGGCCTAGCCTGAGCAGGATGTTCCTTGCTTGCGCGACCTCCGGGTGCGCCGCTTCCACACCCGGCTGAAGACGGTTGAAAAGGAACGGCTCCCACTCTGAAATCGGCGAGCCTTTCCCTAGCTTTTTTTCGAGTGTACCAAGACGGGAAAGGCTTGTCAAGACGGCCTTCCTCGAGGGCCTCTCCAACGCGGCGAAAACCCCCTTGGTCGCCACCGGAATATCCGGGTAGACCAAGACCATGTAAGGTAAAGATTTCGCGGCGCGGACGCTGCGCAGCCTCTCCCCGACGCCCCTCCCCTCGCAGAGGGTCGAGGGATGGAGGAAAAGAGGCACGTCGGCGCCCAGGCCGAGGGCGAGGCGCCTCAAGCGGGCGAGCGTTCCCGGGGTTTCGACGCGGTGGAGCTTGACCAACCCCAGCAGGGCGCCGGCCGCGTCGGAGGAGCCTCCGCCCAGGCCCGCGCCCATGGGGATGCGCTTGGTCAGGCGGAGGGAGGCCCCCCCGCCCGTGCGGAATTCCGCGGCGAAGGCTTTCGCCGCCCGGAGCACGAGATTGTCGGGGCCGGCGGAGAGTTCCTGGCCCGTCTCGGCCGCCACCTCGAGCGAGAAGCCCGGGGCCGGCGAGAGATCGAGCACGTCGTGGAGGTTGATCTTGGCGAAGAGGGTGGCCAGGAGATGATAGCCGTCCTTGCGGCGGCCGGTGACCTCCAGGAAGAGGTTCACCTTGGCGGGGCAGAGGACCTGGATGGAGGGGCCGGTCACAGGAAACGGATCGTCGGTTCCATGATGCGCAGTTCCAAGGAGAAGCCGCGCCCCTCGAACCTCAGGGAGGTGGGCACCCAGCGTCCATCCACGGGCAGGAAACGCTCGAAGAACAGGGTGAAAGCCCCCTCCCCGTCCGGCTTGACCGCGGCCAGCCGCGTCTGCGTCTCATCGGGGACCAGGGAAGCCCCGGCCGCGGAGATCGTCTGCGAGCGCCGGCTCTTGCGCAGGAGCGCGGGCTCCCGTGAGAAGATCTTCCCGGAGAGGTACTCCCTCAACGAGTTCAGGAAGGCGAAGAGGGCCTCCCGGGCGACGGAGTCCGGGACCCCGTCGAGGGGGAGCTTGTCCATCTCGAAGCCGTTCTCCCCGCTCAGCCTGGCCCGGAACACCGGCGCGAACAGGGGGCCCAGAACCTCGACGCTGAGCTGGTTGGGCGCGCGGAAATGGAGGATGCCGCGGTAGCTGAACTTCCGGCCCGCCGCCGCGCCCTCGATGAGGCAGGCCCCGCCATAGGTCCCCAGCTCTCCCCGGGTCCTAGAGAACACCTGGAGGTAGCGGCGGCCGAGCTCCTCCGGTCCCAGCAGGCTCTCGGCCTTCTCCGTCTTCCTGGCCAGGGCGGCCTTATCCGGCCCGGCCGCGCTGCCTCCCTCGGAGCGGGGAGACCTTTCGGCGGCGAAAGCCTCGGCCATCTTCCAGGCGTCCCAGGCCGAGCCCGTGGCCCGGAGCACCATGTAGGCGTCCCCCAGATGGTCCCAGAGCGTCTCATCGCGCGGCTGGAGCTTCGCGGCGAGCTCGAGCTCCCGCAGGGCGCCGTGGGGATCCCCCTGCTTGAAGAGCACCCAGCCTAGGGAATCCCGATAGGCCCCGTTCCTGGGATCGAGGCGGACCGCGCTCTCGATGAGGGCATGCGCCTCCTCCAGCTTCTGGCCGCGGTCGGCCAGCGAGTAGCCCAGGTAGTTGAGGGCGGAGGCGTCGGTGGGGTTCAGCTTGAGTATCTCCCGGAATTGAGCTTCCGCCTCCTCCATGCGCCCATTGCGCTCATAGATGGCCCCGAGCTGGAAGCGCGCGTCGCGGTGGTCGGGGTGGGCCTTGAGCACCTCCTCGATGAGGGCGACGGCCTTGCCCGTCTTCTTGAGGTCGTCGTAGCCCAAGGCGAGGAAATAGGCGATCTCCCCGTTCTCCGGCCACTTGGCCCGGGCGGCCTCCAGGGCGGCGACCGCCTCCTTGGTCTGAGCGGCCTGGCTGTAGTAGTAGCTCAGACGCAGGGAGATGGCGGGGTCGTCCTTGAGGGCGGCGCTCTCCTGGAGCGCCTTCGCGGCCCCGGCGAAATCCCCCTCGGCCTCGGCCAGCAGGGCGAGCCAGAGGCAGGCGCCCGGATGGTCGGGCAGCACCGCCTTGGCGCGCAGGAAATGCTCCTTGGCCCGGACGAGGTCCTCCTGGCCGAAATAGATCTCGCCGACGCGGTTGAGGAGGGCGACGTTGCGCGGGTCCCTGCCCAGCATCTCCAGGTACGCCCCGAGCGCGGCTTCCGTGTCCCGGGCGGCCTCGTAGAGCTGGGCGAGGGCGTGGCGGGACTGCATGTTGTCCGGGTCGGAGCGGATCGACGACTTCAAGCGATCGACGGCGGCCTCCGGCCTCCCGGCTCGCTGCTCGAGGAGGGCGATCTGGAATTCCGCCTCGGAGGCGTTCTCGGGATTGACGGCCAGATACTGTTGGAAGTATTCCTTGGCCTTCTCCGGCGACTCGGAGCTGAGCAGATTGCCCAGGGCGAAGAGCGCGTCCTTGTCGCCGGGCCTCAGCTCCAGGGTCTTCTCGAAGGACTCCCGCGCCCCGAGGCCGTCCCCGCGGGCCCAGCGGATGTTGCCCAGGAGCAGGTGGGCGGCGGGATTGCCCGTGGAGAGCCGGACGAAGCGCCCGGCCAGCTCCAGGGCCTTGTCCGTGCGGCCGGTCTCCAGGGCCAGCTCCGCCGCCTGCTGGTACATGAAGGCGGACTGGGGGTCGAGCTCGAGGGCGGCCTCGTATTCCTGAAGAGCCTGGACATGCTCGCCCTGATGGGAATGGAGCAGGGCCTTGAGATAATGCATGGTGGAGTCCTTATTGGAGGCGGCGGCCGGGAGAGCCGCCGACGCCAGAGCCAGCAGGAATACGGCCCGGAACACGCGGCTCAAGAAAGGTCCCCTTCGGGCTTCTTGCGCCGGGGACGATAGAGGATGATGAGGCCCGTGGCGTAGAGCAGCGCTCCCAGCGGCAGGGCGCCTCCCTCGCGCAGGAAGCGGGCCGGGAAATCCGAGAACGGGGCGTCGAAGGCCGCGGTCCACGCCTGGGAAGGCCCCAGGCGGCGCAGGGCGCCCGCCAAATAGGCGCAGGAAGCGCCGAGGATGAGCAGCGGGAAGGGCAGGACGAGTCCCGCGTCGCGGCGGCCGAGAAAATAGGCGGCGCAGACCGCGGCCAGGGCGCAAAGGACGGCGGCGGCAAGCAGGGGGGTCTCGGCGGAAGGGGCCGGGGAAACGGCGCGGGGAAGGGCGAAGAAATACGCGGCCGGGATCATGGCGAAGGCGGCGACGGCCGCGGCCGCGATCTCGGGCTTCTTCTTCTCCAGCCGGGAGAGCAGGGCGATGGAGACGCTGCACAAGGCCACGGCGAGGGGCAGGAGATGGATGCGGCCTCCCTCCAGGAAGAGCTGGGAGGGTTCGATGCGCAGGAACCCCGCCAAGACCAGCGCCGCCGCGCCCAAACCCAGGAAGACGATGCCGGGGTCCTCGGTGTCAAAGCGCGTGAGCCACCAGGCTCCCATCCAGAGCCCGGCCGCTCCCAGGAGCAGGGGCCAGAGCTTCGCGTACGCGGCCGCGTAGCAGAGCCCGGCCGCGGCCGCGAAAAGGGCGAGGGCCCCCGAGGTCTTCAGCGAAGGGCCGCGGGGAGAAGGGATGAAACGGACCTGGGGCGCCGGCGCCTTGGGCGCCGGGGGCGCCGCGGCGGCCTGAGCCGCCGGAGAGGGACGCTCCTTGGACCTGGCCCCCGGACGCACGCCCAGGTCGAGCATGTTCATGCCGGAGAGGGACTCCCCCTGATCCATGATCATCCCGGGAGAATTCAGGTCCGAGAGCAGGGCGGGCACGGAGGCGTAGCGCCGTTCCTTGTCCTTGGCCATCATCTTCGCGATCACGCCCGCGGCCATGGCGCTGACGTCGGGATTGAACTCCCGGACGTCGGGGATGGGGTCGTTCATGTGCATCGCCACGGTGTCCGCGTCCGTCTCCCCCTGGAACGGAGGCTCGCCGGCCAGGAGGCAGAAATAGGTGGCGCCCATGGAATAGATGTCGCTGCGCGCCTCGGCCTCGCCGCCCCAGCCCAGTTCCGGCGCCAGGTATTGCGCGGTGCCGATGATCCGGATCTCCCCGCTCCCCCCGGGGTCGCTCACGCGCATGGCCAGGCCGAAGTCGGAGAGGCGTATCGTCCCGTCCTTGCCGAGGAGGATGTTCCCAGGCTTCACGTCCCGATGCACGATCCCCTGCTTATGCGCCACGCCCAGCCCCTCGCAAGCGGCTTTGATGATCCGCAGCGCGTCGAGCGGGTTGAGGCGCCCTTCCCGGGCGACCCGGTCGAGGGCCGTCTCCCCGTCGATGAGCTGCATGAGGATATAGTGGAGCTCATCCTGGGCGCCGGCGTCATAGACCTGCACGATGCGGGGATGCTCCAGACGGGCGGCCGAGCGCGCCTCACGCTCGAAGGCGACGACGAAACCGGGGTCCGCGGCCAGATCCGGAGCCAGGACCTTGAGGGCCACGTCGCGGTCGAGCCGGAGATGGTGCGCTTTGTAGACCGTTCCCATCCCGCCGCCGCCGAGGCGTTCGAGGACCCGGCACCCGCCAAGTTCGGACCCGATGATCTCGTCCATGGGAAAGGTTAGCGTATCAGATAGCTTCCCGTCGCGCCAGTGTCCAACGGGACCAGCGGGGCTCTATGAGCCCCTGGTGCGCCTTGACCACGGCGTAGGTGATGAAATAGGCCGCGGCGATGTCCACGGAGTAATGGTAGCGGCAGACGAGCACCCCGGCCGCCAGCACGAAGGAGAAGAGCAGCATGGCGGCGCGCAGCTCTCTTCGTTCGTAGACGAGGAAGCCCAGGAAGGGCATGGAGGTGTGCGCCGAGAAGAAGAGGTCGTGCTTGAAGGTCAGATAGCCCCCCACCGCGTCGAAGAGCGTATAGCCCTCCACGGGCAAGGCCCCGGAGGGCTGGCCCATGGGAGTGAGCATGAGGAAGAAGCCCCGCACGAGGATGAGCACGGCGTAGAGCCAGAGGATGTAGGGAGCGCGCCGGCGCTCGAAGAGCAATCCTCCCCCGATGGCGAAGGCCAGGAACGCGGCGAATCCCCAGACGAAGACGACGCGCAGGTCCCAATGGGGCAGGAAGTTCAGGAGGAGGTCTTCGGGCAGGGAGGGCGACCTGGCCCCGACCCGGTCCACATAGGCCCCCAACGAAGCTGTAGAAAATTCTGTTTTTGAGCTGTCGCGTCCCGCTTGACCCGTAT
>CAYWAR010000001.1:38095-56245 GCA_964455765.1 uncultured Elusimicrobia bacterium | reverse complement strand
CCTTGCCCACGGTCATGATGTCGGGCACGATCCCCTCGTGCTCGCAGCCGAACCACCGGCCCGTGCGGCCGAAGCCCGTGATCATCTCGTCGGCGATGAGGAGGGCTCCCTGCTCGCGGGCCAAGGCCGCGAGCCCGCGCAGGAAGGAGGGCGGGGGGATGACGTTGCCCGCCGTCCCCTGGATGGGCTCCACCACCACCGCGGCCAGCCGTCCGGAGGTCTCGTTCCTGATCTTGGCCCGGAGGAAATCGAGACAGCGCGCCGAGAGCGCCTCCTCATCGTCCAGCCCGAAGGGGTTGCGATAGGGGTTGGGATAGGGGGAGAGATAGAGCCCCGGCATCAGCGGCCCCAGGTCGTGCTTGAAATCGCTTCCCAGGAGCCCCAGCACGCCCCCGGTCTTCCCGTGGAACCCCCCCCAGAAAGCCACGGCCTCGAAGCGCCGGGTATGGCTCTTGGCCAGGCGCAGGGCGGCCTCCACGGCCTCGGTGCCGCTGGAGTAGAGCTGGACCCGGTCAAGGCCCTTGGGGGTCTTGGACGCCAGCCGCCTGAGGAACTCCACCCGGTTGCGCGTGGTGAAGCTCCCGACCGCGAGCTTGGCGGCCTGCGCGGCCAGGGCTTTCGCGTAGACCGGATGCCCGTGGCCCAGGGAGGCCACGCACACCCCGGCCACGAAATCGAGATAGGAGCGCCCGTCCTCGTCGTAGAGCACCGGCCCTTCCCCGCGCTCCATGGCCAGGCCGGAGAACACCGCGATCTGCTGGAGGCCGGGCGTCAGGTAGCCCTGCTCCTCCTCGAAGAGCGCCCGCGAGCGGGGCCCGGCCCGCCAAGGCCCGGCCTCCGGGCGGAGCTCCCCGGGCTTGAGGGTTTCGACGCGCGCCGTTCTTCTCATCGGGACCTCTTCGACCCCGGCTTGCCGCGCCAGGCCAGCAGGCGCGATTGCAGATGCCAGGATATCTGCACGGCCGCCTCCTCACGGACCTTGGCGAAGCTGGGCCAGGAATTGATGTCCAGGAGCGTCACGGCTCCGCCCTTGGAGATGATCGCGTCGCCGCCGAAGACCTCCAGGCCCAGGGCCTTGGCGCCGGCCGCGGCCATGCACGCGAGCGCGTCGAGGGTAAAAGGCAGGCGCTTGGCCCGCACCGGGTCATGATAGAACCAGGTGAACCAGCGGCCCGGACCCACGCCGTAGAATTTGACCAGGTCTCCCTCCACGTGCGGCTGGACGACGTAATGGGTGATCTCCCGGCGGGCGAAATCCTCGAGGATGCGGCCGACCGCGGCCCGATCCCGGGCGAAGACGACGTCGTGGTCGCAGGTGTTGTGCACGTCCCCCCGCTTGATCCACCACCCCGGCCCCGCCTCGGCCGCGGCGGACCCGCGGCCGGCCCCCTCCGAAACCCGGCGCGCCTGGGTCGGGGGGAAGCGCACCTCGGGGGCTCTCGCGAGGAGCTCGCTCATGCGCAGGCGGTAGCAATTGAACACCGCCCGGGGCTCGTTGACCCAGAGGGTCCGGGAGTCTCGGACCAGGCCTTCGAGCCTCTTGAGCCGGGGATACGCCTCGCACATCGGGAGGACGAGGTCCCAGCCGGAGGGATCGTGCCGGTCGACGCTCTCGGGCGTTATGAGCCGGGCGGCGATCCCCAATGTCTCGAGCTGGGCGAGCACGGCCTTGAGGATCAAGGCGTCGTCGGTCTCCCGGTTGGGGGAGTTCTGCACCTCGCGCAATATGCCTAGGCATCGAAACATCGTATCACTCTCTCCGCGGCCGGGATATCCTCCGGCCTGTCCACGTCCACCGTCTTGGAAAGCATCACTCCCCGCACCGCCGCTCCGGAGCGCACGAGGTCGATCCAAAAATCCCTCAGGCGCCCATGCCTCCGGGCCCCCGGCAGTTTCGCCGCCGCTCCCGCGCTCAAGGCGTAGAGCCCGCAGGTGACGGCTCTTTTGCGTACGGCGTCCTCTCCCAACCCCCGCACCCGTCCCGAGGCGTCGAGATCGGCCCAGAGCGGCTTCTCGTCATCTACGAAGCGCGTGAGGCCCAGGGCGGCGGCGGGGACCCTTCCCCCGCCGGCGGCACCCCAGCGCGCGCCGGACTCCGCGGCGAAGCGCCGCGCGTCCGCCGGAGGGACGATCGCGTCCACCGTGCTCACCAAGAACCTCGGCGCCTCGCCGGCGAGCGCGCGGCTGACCAAACGGAAACTCTCCCATGAGGAGGCAGTGTCCCGGCGCAAGAACCGCACCCGCATACCTTCCGCGGACCTCCTGAGGGCCGAGCGCACCGCGTCGCCGCGGGAATTGAGCAGCACCCACAGATGACGGACGCCGGCGGCGCGCAGGGACGAGGCCACCCAGTGCACCAAGGGCCTGCCCGCCACCGGGACCAGGGGCTTGGGAAGGCCGGGATAGCCTTTCCGGAGCCGGGAGCCCTCTCCGGCCGCGATGATGCCCGCCCAGCGCACTCCCCTCATCGGCGCCCGACCCGGGCCGCCTCCTCGAGCCTGACCTCCAGGTCCAACAGGGAGGACAGCACCCACGCCCTGGGACAGCAGGCCGCGCGGGAAGACCCCTGCGGACCCGAGAGCCACGCGTGCTCCAGCCCGGCCGCCTCGGCTCCGCGCATGTCCCGGGGCAGGGAATCGCCGACCATCAGCGCCTGCGGCGGGGCGGCCCCCAGAGCGGATAGGGCGTATTCGAATATCCCCTTATCGGGCTTGAGCGAGCCGACCCTCGCCGAATCGGCGACCACGCCAAAGAGCCCGCCGAGCCTTTCCCCGCCCAGGACCGCGTCGAGGTTGCCGTAGAAATTCGAGACCACGCCGAGCCTGTAGCGGCGGGCGAGCCTCTCCAGGAGGGGGCGGTTGCGTCCGAGCAGGCGGCGGGAATCCTCGAGGAACGCTTCCACGACCGCGCCCGCCGCCGCGGCGTTCCCCGGGGAAAGGCGTTCGATCACCCCCCGCACCTGGGAGGTCACGGTCGCTTCCAGGTCCATGCCCGCCATCGGGGCCCGGCTGGGCAGTTCATCGTCGCTGGCATAGAAGGCCGTGCGGAAATCCTCCCAAGGCGCCTTGACTCCGGCCTGACGATATAGGGGATAGAAACGCTCCAGCCAGGGGGTTCCGTCGGAATCCAGCGTGCCGCCGTAGTCAAAGAGCACGACTTTTACCACCCGCGAATTATACTTAATTCGCCGGAGGCTGCGACCGGGCCCAAGCCGGCCGCACGGCCGGCTTGGGCGGTAGGTCTTGACAAAAGTCGATATTACTGTTAAATATATCGAGCCGTAAGAGACCATTCCGTCCGTGCCAGAGAAAAGCGCCGAGTCCTCCCCATGACGGGGAGCGAGGCGCTTTTCTTTGCGTTGACGCACCGGAGCCCGAGACGCGCCGGGGTCCGGAGGATATTCGTCTACGGATGAACCCGTGCCCATAACCGACTCGCTCAAGAAATTGGACCTCAAAGGCCTCGCCGCCAAGGCGGGAGGGATCTTTTCCCCTCCCCAGGACCTCATCGGCGTGGATATCGGCAACTACGCCATCAAGATCGCCTGCGTCAAGATCGAGGGGGGCAAGCCCCGCCTGAAGGCTTGGGGCTACCTGCCCATGGAGGCCAAGCCGGAATCCTCCCCCGATGAGAAGCGCCAGCAGTCCATCAATCTCCTGAAGGCCTTCCTCATCCAGAAGAACCTTCCCGCCAAGCTCGCGGCCACCTCCATCTCCGGAAACGCGGTGATCGTGCGCTACGTCAAATTCCCCCTCTTGACCAAGGCGGAGCTCCGGGCCACCCTGCCCACCGAGGCCGAGCCCTTCATCCCCTTCGACATCAAAGACGTCCAACTCAGCTTCCATGTCCTCTCCGAGATCATGGAGGAGGGGCAGAAGCGCATGGAGACCGTCCTGGTGGCGGCCAAGAAGGAGGTCGTGCAGGGGCGCCTCGACCTCATCGAAACCGCCGGCCTGCGGCTCTCGCTCATCGACGTCGACTCCTTCGCCCTCGAGAACGTCCATGAGAGGGTGGAGCCCCCCAAGGAGCGGGCCCCGGCGGTGCTCTATCTGAACATCGGGCACCTCGTCACCAACCTCTCCATCATCCATGAGGGCATCACGCGGGTGGTGCGCGACGTGTTCGTCTCCGGCAACACCTTCACCAAGGCCATCATGAAGGCCCTCCAATACGATTACGCCAAGGCCGAGGAAGCGAAGAAGAAGTTCGGCCTGCTCCTCGACCAGGAGGAAAAGGAGAAGGCCCTGCAGGAGGGCAACCGCGACGCCTTGGGAGTCTCCCAGGCCGTCCAGGGCTCGATCAAGGACCTCGTCAGCGAAGTGCACCGCTCCGTGGACTTCTACCTCTCCCAAGGCCCGGAGCGCTCCATCGGCCGCATCGTCCTCTGCGGCGGCTCCGCCAAGCTCAAGAACCTGGCCAAGTATCTCACCGGAGAGCTGAAGGTCCCGGTGTCGGTGCTCAATCCCACCTCGTTTTTGGCCGACGTGCCCGCCGATGTCCCGGCGGACGTGCTGCCCGCCTTGAGCGTGGCCGTCGGACTCTCCCTGCGCCGGCACAAGGACTGGGTGTGAACCCATGATCAGGGTCAACCTAGCTCCCCCGGAACTGCTCGACAAGGAGATAGCGCAGCAGCGCACCGTCCAGGTCGGCATCGCGGCCGGGGTGGTCGCGGTCCTCATCGCGGGCGTCTCTTTCCTCCACTACAACAGCGCCGCGAAGATGGAGAAGCAGCTCAAGGTCGACGAGGCGGAGTTCGACCGGCTCCAGAAGATCGTAGCCCAGGTCGAGGAACTCGAGCAGAAGGCCAAGCACATGCGCACCCAGCTGGCCACCATCTCGGACCTGCGTAAGTCGCGCGCGGTCTACCCCCGCTTCATGGAGGACCTCCTCAAGCTCCTCCCTCCGGGGGTGTGGCTGACCAATCTCTCGACCGTCTCCGATCCGGCCGGGACGACGCTGTCGGTGACGATCTCCTGCAAGTCGGGGACCAGCGAGGACGTGGCCTCCTTCCTGCGGACCCTGGAGACCTCGGATCGGTTCAAGGACGGACAGCTCAGCGGCGGCATCACGGTGAACGTGCTGCCCACGGCCGTGGAGAACGTTTTCAACATAACGATGAAGTATTCTCCGCCGCCTCTGGAGGAGCCTAAGAGCTAGGGCCATGGCGAAATTCAACCTCAAGCTCAACAAGCAGCAGCAGCAGTACGCCGTGGCCGGGGTCCTGTTCCTGGCCGGCGGAGGCTTCTCCTATTTCCGGTATTTTTGGATCCCGACCTCCGCCCGCATCCGGGAGACCGCGGAGAAGATCAAGGCCGTCGAGGAGAAGATCAACAAGGCGAAGGGGCAGGCCGGGCGCCTGCCGACCATCCAGAAGGAGCTCGAGCGGCTCAACCAGCAGGCGATCGAGGCCGAGAAGCAGCTCCCCAAGAACAAGAACCTTCCCGCGGTCATCGTGACCGTAGGAAGCCTGGCGCGCAAGAACAGCGTGGAGATCCGCTCCTTCATGCCGGGAGGAGCCTCTCAAAAGGAGTATTATATAGAGGTGCCCTATACCCTCTCGATGCAGGGGACCTATCACAACATCGCCCGGTTCTTCGCGTCCGTGGCCTTGGAGGAGCGCATCTTCAACGTGCGCAACGTCCTCTACGGCGTCCCCAACACGGAGGGAAAGCTGACGGTGACTTATACTTTGATAGCCTACCAGTCAAAAGGATGAGCGGACGATGAGATTCCTGCTGCTGTCGCTGGCCCTCCTCGCCCCGGCTCCGGCGCGAGCCGCGGCTCCGGCTTTGCCCGCCGAGAAGCCGGCCCCGGCCGCCGCGGCGCAGGCCGCTTCCACCGAGCCAGTGCGCCAGGGGGTCTCCGCCCTCTACGATGGGGAGCGGTATCGGGACCCCTTCCAGCCTCCGAAGGCCGCATCCTCCGGAGGGGGGGCGCCGGTCTCGGACCCCTCCCAACCGCAGGAATTCAGCATCCACTTGCTCAACCTCAAGGGCATCCTCAAGGACAGGCGCGGCTCCTACGCGATATTGACGGACACC
This sequence comes from uncultured Elusimicrobia bacterium, assembly GCA_964455765.1. GTDB lineage: Bacteria > Elusimicrobiota > Elusimicrobia > UBA1565 > UBA1565 > CAYHRV01. Next base: position 50,204 of record CAYWAR010000001.1, on the reverse strand, counting down.
CTGGGCGGGAGCTTCATCCTCAAGGACGGGAAGCTCTTCGACTACAAGAACAAGCCCCTCCCCGGCGTCACCGGCGCCATACAACCGAAACAAAAATCCGTCACATTGATGACGCCCGACAAGGACGTGCAAGTGCTCCGCATCGGGGAGGAAGAAGGACCCGAGGAGCGACAACGCTGATGCGGCTCAAAGGCGGAGGAACCATGTTGAAGCGACTCCTGTCATCGGTCCTGGCCGCCCTGCTCCTTCTCCCGCAGGCGGCCGCTCCCTTGATGGCGGCGGAACAACAGGCGAGCCTCGACGGCGTCGAGGTGGGCCCCGACCAAGTCACCCTCCACCTGAGCCGGCAGGTGAAATACAACTCCTTCGTCACCGCCGACCCTCCGCGCCTGGTCATCGAACTCGTGGGCGCCGAGCACATGCCCGCGGTCAAGCTCCAGAACGGCCAGGGGAGATACCTGCGCAAGGTCCGCTCCGGGCAGTTCCAAAAGGAACCCAGCCTCATCGTCCGCATCGTGCTGGACCTGGCCAAGCTCGTGGGCTACCAGGCCAAATGGAACGACCGGGACCTCGTCGTGCGCCTGCAGGGCGAGGCCGGCAAGGACCCGGACCTCGACGCGGCTCCCCCCGCGGTCGAGGCCGCCAAGTCGGCGCCCCCGCCGGCAAAAGCCTCCGCTCCGGCGGTCCCGGCGGCCAAGGCTCCGGCCGTGACGGCCGCGGCCGCCGCGCCCATGGTCGAAGCTCCCAAGCCCACCGCTCCACCGGCGGCGCCCGCACCGGCGGCCGCGCCGGCCCCCAAGGCCGTCGTGCTCGAATCCGTGGAGGTGGGACCCGACACCGTCTCCTTGGAATTGAGCGAGCAGGTGCGCTTCACCCCGACGGTCACCGCCAACCCGCCCCGGCTCATCCTGGAGCTCTCCGGCGTCGAACATCGGGCCAAGGCCAAGCTGCAAGAAGGACAAGGGCGCTTCCTAAAAAAAGTCCGTTCCGGTCAGTTCCAGAAGACCCCCCTGCTCTCGCGCATCGTGCTCGACCTCTCCAAGCCGGTCGGCTACCAGGCGAAGTGGGAAGGCAGCCGTCTCGTCTTGAGCCTGCAGGGAGGCGCCGAGCCGGCCGCCGCGGCCGCGCCCCCCCCGGCTCCCAAGCCGGCGGTCAAGACCATCGAGGTGAAGGTAAGCGAGGACGCGCAGCCCCCGGTCGCCGTGTCCACGCCCGCGGCCGCCGCGGTACAGGTGGAGGCCGAAGAAGAGCCGGAGGCGCCCGAGCCTCCGGCCAAGCCCAAGAAAGCGCCTGCCGTGCCCGCGGAGTTCTCCTCGGAGCTGGGCGAGCTGGCCGCCGCTCCCGAGACCGCCGCGGCCCATGAGGAGGCGGTGGCGCGCGCCTACGCGGGCGCGGGCTATTCCGGAGGCCGCCGGGACATCCTCGCCTCCCTCACCTCGGAGCCCATCACCTTGGATTTCGACCAGACCGACATCCGAGACGTGCTCAAGCTCGTGGCCGCGAAAGCCAAGGTCAACATCATCTACGGCTCCGACGTCTCCGGCCCCATCTCCCTGCACTTGGTCGATGTGCCCTTCCGCGAGGCCTTCATGACCATCTTGCAGATGCAGGGCCTGGTGGCCGACCAGACCGCTGAGAACATCCTGCGCATCATGACCCCCGGCACCCTGGCCAAGGAGCGCGCCGTGGCCGTCAACCAGACGCGCGTCATCAAGCTCAAATACAGCAAGGCTTCCGAGATCAAGACCGCCGTGGACGCGGTGCGGACGGCGGAGGGGCGGCAGGGGAAGATCACGGTGGACGACGGCTCGAACTCCATGATCGTCACCGATACCCTCGAAGGCATCGCGAGCCTCGAGAACCTCCTCTCCAAGCTCGACATCCGGCCCCAGCAGGTGATGATCGAAGCCAAGCTCGTCGAGGTCAAGCTCACCAAGGACCTGCATTTCGGCATCCAGTGGGACTACTTCGACGTCAACCGGGGGAATGCCTTGGGCAAGCAAGGCATAACGACCGTCGGCTCCCCGGCCTTCCCTTCCGTTTCTCCGCCCACCCTGCCGCTCGACCAGAACGCGCTGAGCATCCCCGGCCTTACCACCTCGGCCGGCCCGATCGGTGCGGGCGGACGCGGAACCGGCATATTCCTCCCGGCGAGCAAGGCCTTCGGGGCCCTGACCGTCGGGCGCATCACCAACAACTATCTTCTTTCCGCGACGCTGACCGCGGCCGCTTCCCAGGGCAAGGTCAAGGTGCTCTCCGACCCCAAGATCGCCACGCTCAACGGCAAGAAGGCGAGCATCAACATCACCACCCAGATCCCGTATATCACCTCCAACGTCTCAGCCACGGGCGTCATCTCCCAGAACACGGCCTTCATCACCACGGGCATCATGCTCGACGTCACGCCGACCATAAACGCGGACGGGCGCATCACCCTCGAGGTCAACCCCACCGTGAGCCAGCCCTCGGCCCAGAGCGCGACCGGCACCGGGGCACCGGCCGTGGATTCACGCACGGCCAAGACCATGGTGATCTCTCAGGACGGGGAGACCATCGTCATCGGCGGACTCATCACCGATTCCGAGAGCAAGCAGGTGGCCAAGATCCCCATCCTGGGCGACATCCCCATCCTGGGCTGGCTCTTCAAGAAGAAATTCATCGACCGCACGCGCGTGGAGCTGCTCATCTTCGTCACGACGCGAGTCATGCCCTCCTAAGTTTGGCGCAAGAAATATGATCCTCCCCGCGCTCCTGGCCCTGCCCGCGGCCGGCGGGGCCCTGTTGCGCGGCTCCTGGGACCTCTGGGCGCAAGCCCTGCTCCACACCGCCTCCGCGGCCGGGCTCTCGCTCTGGCTCTCCTGGCGCATCCTCGTGGGCTACCTGCCCCTGCCTTCCAGGCGCAGCCTGCTCTGGACCGCGGCCCTGCTCGCCTTGGGCGCGGCATCGACCTGGGCGAGCGCGCTGCACGCCTCCGCCTTGCCGGATTGGCGCACCTTCCTCAACGCGCTATGGATGTTCCCGGCCATGGCCGCGCTCTCCAAGGACGAGCGGCGCGGCATCGACCAGGCCGTCCGGGCCGCGGCCTGGGCGCTCATGACTCTCGCTTTCTACCAGCGCATGGTCCTGCGCGACCCGGCCCCCTCCAGCGCCCTGGTCAACCCCAACGTCTATGCCGGGGCGGTGCTCATGCTCCTTCCCCTCGCCCTCGAGACCGGGGACAGGCTCCTGGCCCTGGGCTTGCTGATCTCCCTGTCCTGGACCCAGAGCGTCGGGGCGTGGCTGGGCCTCTTCTCCTCCATGCTGCTCAGCCGCAGCCTCCGCCGCACGGGGTGGTTCTGGGTGGGCGCCGCGGGCGCCCTGCTCTGCCTGGGAGCCATCTATGACAGGCTCCAGTCTCCGGAGTTCCTCCACCGCTGGAACTGGTGGGCAGCCGCCCTTAGGATGACCTGGGACAAGCCTCTGCTCGGCCACGGGCCCGGGGTCTTCGCGCTCACCCTCCCCGCCTATCAGGAGAGGGAGGGACTCTCCACCCTTTACGCGCACCAATATTTCCTCCAGACCGCCGCGGAATACGGGCTCCCTTTCGCCGCGCTCTGGTTCGGCGGCCTCTGGCACTGCCTGCGCCGGGGGACCTCCCACAAGCGCTTCGCGGCGCGCGCCGTCCTCATCCACTCCCTCTGGGATTGGACGCTCTCGATGCCCTCCAACCTCTGGCTCTTCTCGTATTTCGCCGCCTCCTCCATCCCGGAAGGCTCCCGGGGCGTCAACATCCCCTCGCGCTGGCGCGTGCCCGCGGCCTTCGCCGCCTTATGCGTCGGCGGCTGGCTGATGAAAGGAGCCCTGGACCCCTGGGCCGCGTCGCGAGCCGGGCGGGCGGCGACCCAACGCCTGTCCTCGGGGGCGGTGGAGGACGCCCGCCGTCTCAGCGCCGAAGCCCTCCGCCTGGCACCGGAGGACTTCCAGGCGCATCTGACCTCGGCCGAGGTCGAGCTCGAGGCGGCCCGGCTGGCCTCCACGCCCGAGACCGCGGCCCGGGCCCTCTCTTCGGCCGCGGCGAGCCTGGAGCGGGCGGCCGAGCTCAACCCCTACCGGAAGCCCACCTGGACGCTGTTGTCCGCCGTCTATAAGCGCATGGGACTCCCGGACCTCTCCGCTTCGGCGCTCGCACGCGGAGCGCGGCGCTTCCCCGCGGGTGAGGGCCCGTGAGAGCGCTCCCGCTCAAAGGGGGCGCGTTCTGGTGGCCCGCCCTACTCTGCGCGGCGTGGCTGGCGCCGGTGTTCCTATCGGGAAGGACTTTCTTCTGGGGGGACCTCACCTACCTGCACCATCCCTGGCGCGCCTTGACCGCCCAACTCCTCCAGGGCGGGGAACTCCCCCTCTGGAACCCTTTCACCTATCTCGGCATGCCTCTGGCCGGACAGATGCAGGGCGCGGCCTGGTATCCGGGGACTCTTCCCTTCATGCTCTTCGGCTTCGCGACCGGCCTGGCGATGTTCCAGACCCTCCACTATTGGCTGGCGGGGTTCTTCACCTGGCTCTGGCTCAAGCGCCTGCGCTTCTCCAGCCCGGCCTGCGCCGCGGGAACCGCGGCGTTCATGCTGGCCGGGGGCCTCGTCAGCCGCGCGCCTTTCCTCAACCATCTCTCCACGCTCGCCCTCCTGCCCTCCTTCCTGCTCTTCGCCGAGAGTCCGGCCCTGCTGGGCCTGGGCTTGGCGCTCGCGTTCTTGAGCGGCTATCCTCCCATGCTCCTGGGCGCGGCCGCGGCGACCTGGGCTCTCTCGTTGGGCTGGAGGCTCCTGCGCTCCCCGCTCGTGGACGCGAGGGCCGCGCTCGAAGCAGGCGCGAGGCATTGCGCGTCCTGGGGACTGGCCGCCCTCCTGGCCTTGGGTCTCGGGGCCTGCCTGCTCATGCCGGCCCTGGAGCTCGCCGCGGGCTCCCGGAGGGGGAGCGGGATCGATCCGGAGGAATCCCTCACCTGGTCCTTCGCCGGGCGGGACATGGTCCAGCTCACGGCTCCGCCGCTCATCCCGGAGGGGGAATATTCCCCGTCCACGCTCTGGTGGAAGACCTCGTATTTCGGCATCGGGACGCTCGCGGCCGCGGCCGCGGGTTTTGCGACGCTGGGGGCCCCATTGGCTCTTTTCTCCGGCGCCTACGGAGCAGCCTGTGGGCTGCTGTTGTTGGGAGCGAACCACCCCCTTTCCCACTGGCTCTGGACGCATGCCGCTCCCTTGCGCTACATCCGCTACCCGGGCAACACCGCCTATCTCCTCATCCCGCTCATGAGCCTCCTGGCCGCGGCGGGCCTCCACCGCAGACGCTTCGCCGGAGCGTGGGCCGCGCTCATGGCCGTGGAGCTCCTGGCCTACGCTTGCCGGTCCCAGCCTCTCGTCGAGCGCTCCTATTTCACGGACTCGGGACCCCTGGTCCTGGCCCTGGGCAAGGAACTCCAAGGACACCGCTACCTGCTCTCCGGGCGCGCCCTGCAGTGGCAGCGCGGCCAAGGCAGCGAGGCCTCGGAGGCCGTCTTGGACCTCAAGCACCGTCTCTACGGCCTGACGAACATGCCCTATCGCCTCAGGGCCATCGCCAACTTCGGGGAACCGCTCACGCTCCAAGGCCCCTATGACTTCATGGACTTCCTCTTCACGCGGCCCGGCCTCGCGGCGGCCGCTCCCTGGCTGGACTGGGCCGACGGCAGGCTCCTCATGACGCGCGAGCGGCTTCCCTCGGGAGGCCTTGAGTATCTGGGGGACAGCCTCTGGCAGCTCTACCGGGCTCCGGAATCGGCCGGCGCGTATTGGCTCGACGAGCGGGAAGGCTCGCTCCTGCCTGCGACGGCGCGGGGGGCGCCGCCTCTTGCGCGCACCCGCAAGTCCCTCGAGCTCGTCCGGGAGGGGATGGGGCGTTTCCGCGTCCATGGGAGCTTCGCCGAGCCCGGCTGGCTATTCCTTTCCGAGCCCAGGGCTCCGGGCTGGAAAGCGTTCCTGAACGGCCAGTCGCGGGCGCTCGCCTCCGCGCCGGCGCTCACGGCGTTCCAGAAGCTCCCCGTCCCCTCCGGCGATTGGAGCGTCCTCTTCCGCTACGATCCTCCCTCATGGAAGCTCGGCCTGGCCGTGAGCCTGGCCTTTCTATGTGCCTTGGGCGCATATTGGTATAATCGCCTCCTTCATTCATCAGGATGACATCCAAGGACGGGTTCTTCCTCGCTCTCCTTGCCGCCCTCACGGCGACGGTGCTGGCCCCCATCCTCCTCCAGCCCGCTCTCATGGCCGGGAATTTCGGCGACCTATACTCCTACCATCTGCCTTTGCGGCATCTGGCGGCCTCCCGGCTCCAATCCGGCCAGCTGCCTTTCTGGAATCCCTACATCTTCTCGGGCCTTCCCCTCCTGGCCAATCCCCAGTCCTCGCTCTTCTATCCGCCCTCCCTGCTCTTCCAGGTGCTCCCCGCGGGGTACGCCTTCACGCTCTTCTACGCTTTCCATCTCCTCTGGGGCGCCTTCGGGATGCAGTTGCTGCTCAGGAAGGCCGGTCTCGACGGCGCCGGAGCCTGCGTCCTGGCCGTCTCCTTCGCCTTGTCCCCGTTCCTCATCTACCGCATCCCGCAGGGCATCCCCACGCATCTGGCCGCGCTAAGCCATGTGCCCTGGTGCTGGCTCGCCCTGCTTTCGGGCAGGGTCCCGCTCCTGGCCGCGGCTTGGTCCCTGCAGTTCCTCAGCGGACACCCTCAGTTCTCGCTGATCAACGCGATCGGCATGGCCGGGTCCTGCGCTCTCTCGCGAGAGCGCCTCTTCTTCCTGTTCAAGGCCGGGGCCGCGGCGGCGGCCCTTTCCGTCATCCAGCTTTTTCCGACCGCGGAGTTCCTCTCCGCCTCCAACCGTTCCGGCTGGCCCGCGGCCTTCGCGACCGCCTACTCCATGCCCCCCAAGGCCCTCGCGGCGCTCGTGCTCCCCGGCTTCTTCGGCGATCCGTTGGCCGGGGATTTCCGCGGCTTCCCCTCGGAGTTCTTCGAGCTTTATTCCGCCTCCACGGGCTGGGTCCCCGTCCTCCTCGCCTTGGCCGGCCTCGTCCTTTGCCTCCGTGCCGCCCGGATCGAACCGGCCTTCGGCTTGGCTCCTTGGGGGCTTGCCGCGGCCGGCGCGTTCCTCGCCCTGGGGGGGCACAACCCCCTGGTCCCTTGGCCGGAAGTCCCTCTGCTCAACATGCTCCGGGTCCCGGCCCGCTTCAGCCTCCTGCTGGTATGGGGCATCCTCCTGGCCGCGGCCTCGGGCTGGCTGCTCCTCAAGGAGCGTCTGCGTCCAGGACCCTGGCCCCGGGCCCTCCTGCTCGCCCTCGCCTGCCTGGACCTACTGCCCGGCGCGGCCCGTTTCGTCTACGCCGAGGACCCCGCGCCGTTCCTGGCCCCGAGCGCGTCGTTCTCCCAGGCTCTGGGCGGAAGGATGCTGCGCTTCGCCACCGAGCCCGACGCGCCGAACGCGGACAAGGCCATGCTCTACCGCGCCATGAACCTCAACGGCTATGACGCCTTCTATCTGAGGAACTACATGGAATACGCCGGCGCTTCGGAAGGCGGCCCGGCGGCCGATCCGAGCCGGACCTACATACGCCGCCTCGACACCCCGCGCATGCGCGCGCTCGGGGCGGCCTATGCCCTATCGGCCGGCGGACTGATCCCCGTAGCGGGAGCCCGCACGCTCGGTCGCGTCCAGCCGACGGATACGGGCGTCGTGGTCTACAGCCCCCGTGCGGAGCGCTGGATATTCCGCGACCGGCCCGACGGCTCGCCCGCCGCCGCGGCGAAAGGTCCACGAACGCTGGTCTTCGCCATGCCTCATTTCCCGGGCTGGAGAGCCTGGGTCAACGGCAGCCGCGCCCCCATCCGCCTGGAAGAAGGCCTGCTCCAGGCCGTGGATCTTCCCGAGGCCGGGCCCTGGCGCGCGCTCTTCCGCTTTGAGCCCACGGCGTGGGTCTGGCTCTGCCTGGGCTGCGCCGCGTCCTGGATGCTCTGGCTGAGGTCGGTCCTAGTAAGATAATGAAAAGGAAGCTCCCGATGAAACGGCGCATCGCCCCCGGAACGAGCAGCCCCCCCTGGGGGGGCCGCTGATATGAGCGGAGCGGGAAAGCGTTCGCTCTCCGTCGCCCTCGCCGTGCTCATCGGCGGGGTCCTGCTCTATCTCTCCTTGCGCGACATCGACTGGGCCGAGGTCCTGCGCATGCTCTCGCGGACGCGGACGCGCTGGCTCGCGCCCCTGCTCTTCCTCCCGGCGCTCGACATCGTCGTCCGGGCACTGCGCTGGAAGCTCCTGCTCGTCCCCGTGACCGCGGCAAGCTGGCGCGCGCTCTTCGGGCTGGAGGCCGTGGGCCTCGGGCTCAACAACATCCTATTCCTGCGCATCGGAGAGTTGGCGCGGGCTTATCTGGCCGGGAAACGGCTCGGGGTGCCGGGACTGAGCGTGCTCTCCACCATCCTAGTCGAGCGCCTCTGCGACGCGGCCGCCCTATTCACGCTGTTCAGCGCGGTCTCCTTCGCCATCTCGGAGGTCATCTCCCCTCAACTGCGCTGGGCGGCCCTGGCCGGGGTCGCGGCCCTGCTCATCATCCTCCTGGGCGTCACCTCCGTTGAGCGCCTGCTCGAGCGCTGGGAGCCCTGGGTGCGCTTCGAGGCCTCTCACCCCCGCATCCACCGCCTCCTCATGGAGCTCGTCCTGGGCACCGGCGCTCTCCGCTCGCCCGGCCGGGCATGCGCCATCGCGAGCCTGAGCCTCCTGCTCTGGGTATGCGACGCGGCCATCTTCTGGGCCGCGGGGCGGGCCCTGGGGCTGGAGGGGCTCACCTACCTCAAGAGCGTGGCCGTCATGACCACCGCCGCGGCCGCCAGCGCCCTGCCCGCTCTGCCCGGCGCTTTCGGCAACTTCGAGGCCGGGGTCAAGGCCATCCTGGTCCATTTCGGCTACGCCCCGGAAGCCGCCATCGGCTACGCGACGCTCGCCCATCTCTCCATGTACGTGGTGGTCACCTCCATGGGCCTCTTCTTCCTCAACCGCTTCGGGCACGGACTGCGCAGCCTGGGCCGCGAGATGACGAGCGCCGGGGAGGAGTGGAGGAAATGAGAGCGCGTCTCTTGGATTGGCTGGCCTGCCCCCTTTGCCGCGGCGCCCTGGCGTTCACGCCTTCGTGCGCCCCGCAAGGCGGCGCCGACGTCGAGACGGGCGCGCTCGCCTGCGCCTCCTGCGCGCGAGAGTTCCCGATCGTGGACTCCATCCCAAGACTGGTCCCGGGAGCGCTCGACTCCGGCAACGCCAAGACACGGGAGAGCTTCTCCTGGGAGTGGCTCCGCTATCCCGGCTCCCTGCCCGAGGATAAGCCCATCTTCCTGGGCGAGACCCAGCTCCCCGAGGGCTACTGGCGCGGACGCCTGATACTCGACGGCGGCTGCGGCATGGGACGCTACACCCGCGTGGCCCTCGCCTTGGGCGCGGAAGTCGTGGCCCTGGACCTCTCCGAGAGCCTCACGCGCCTTCTAGACAGGGCCAGGGTCGATCCCAAACTCCACCTGGTCCAAGGCGACCTGCTCCGGCCTCCCCTGCGGGAGGAGTCTTTCGACGCGGCCTACAGCATCGGCGTCATCCATCACACCCCCAGCGCCCCCAAAGCCCTGGCGAGCCTCTCGAAGCTGGTCAAGAAGGGGGGACATCTCTCCGTCTGGGTCTACGGCGCTCCCGGCTCCTACGCGAGCTTTTCCACCAACCCCCTGCGCACCGGCCGGGCTTGGCTCAAGAGCGTATTGCCCCTGGCGTGGGCCGTGGTGTGGGCGCGCATGCTCTTGAGCGACGCCTTGCGCCTTCTGAGCACCCGCCTGCCGGTGCCGGCGCTCTACGCCCTTTGCTATCCCCTGACCTGGCTCGGGGCCGTGCCTTTCCTCAAATATCTCACCTTCTCCGTGCACCCGGACTTCCAGGTCAGGCTCATCGAGAACTTCGATTGGCTGGCCCCGCCCTACCAGAGCAAGCACACCAAGGAGGAGGTCCGCGCGTGGTTCACGGAGGCGGGCCTCGATATCGTCAGCCAGTTCCCCCACGGCATGGTGCCCAAGGTGGGGTTCCTTGGGAAAAAGCCCCAAGGGGGATGAAGCCTTCCGCCGCCGGGAGCGACACGCGCCGTTCCATCATCAACCGTCTCTGCTGGCCCGCGCTCTTGCCTTGGGCACTGCTGGGGGCAGAGGCCGCCTGGGGCTGGGCGTCTTTCAACTACACCGAACGCGTCCTCAACGCCCATTTCTCGACTGTCCAGTTGTCGGCCAAAGCGTTAACGGCAACCGCTCTATTGCTGTGCCTATGGGGCAACGCTAGGCGATGGGCCTGGGACCATCTGGAGTCCCACGGAGGAGCCTGGAAGCCCGGCCCCTGGTTCGCCGCGGCCGGCGTGTTCGCCTACTTCGCCCACCTGTTCTTGGTCCGCTACCACGCGTATTCGACGCTCATCCCCATGGATACGGCCGACCAACTCTCCCTGGTCTGGGGAATGCTCCGCGGGCAAGGGACCTACAACCCGCTTGTGGGGGTCAACGCCCTCTCCATCCACTTCTCGGTCAGCCAGATTTTTTACACCCCGTTGCTTTTGATCATTTCCCGGCCCTGGGCGCTCTTCGCGGCAATCCTTCCTGCTCGCGTCCATGGGCTTGTGCGCTTTCCTGCTCTCGCGGAGGCTGACGGGCTCCAACGCCGCCGCCTGGGCGGGGATGCTGGTGGTCTGCGCGAGCCCGGGGATGATCCACCTGCTGCGGTCGGGATTCTTCATCCAGCTCGCCATGGCCCCGATCTTCCTGTGGGCCATGCATGCGCATGCCTCGGGAAGACGCTGGGCCGCTCTGGCGCTCTGGGCCGTTTTTTTAGGCTGCAGCGAGCAAGCGACCCTGACCCTCGCCGGTTTCTCCCTGTTCATCGGGGCATCTTCCATCAAGGCGAAGGATCGGGGCGGAACGCTCCGCGCTCTGGGCCTCCTCGTCTTGGCCGCCTCCCTTTTTTGGCTCGAGATGCGCATCAAGTCCGCCATGAGCCCCCATCAACTCCATGAGGAGCACTACGCCGACATCTATTACGGCCATCTCACCGCGGGAGGGGCCTATCTGAAAAACGCCCTGGGGGCGCTCTCATCGCCCGCGGCCTATCTTCCCATGGCGTTGCTCTTCCTCGATCTGGCCCTATTGCCCCTGGCCGCGGGCCGGCGCCTGCTGGTTCTGGCGTGCGCCGCCCTGCCGCAGATAGCGGCCAATCCCGTCACCGAATTCCATAATCTCGTCAATCTTCAAATGACCTATGTCTACGGTCCCGCGGCCTGGTGCGCCTTGGAAGGCCTGGCCGCGCTGTGGCGCTCCGATTTCCTCACGAAACGGCGGTCCTGGCTCTTTCCTTGGCTGCTGCTCTCGCTGGGCCAAATACTCTGGTGGGTCCCCATCGGATTCTTCGACATACCCTGGCCGCCCTATGCCCGGACCATGTCGGCCGCCGTGGGCATGATCCCCAGCGGCGCAAGCGTGTGGGCCGATGACGCCGCCGGTCCGGCCCTGGCGTTCACGGAAAGGATCAAGCTGGTCAACAGCGGGGCCATCAACGAAAGGTTCACGCGCGGACTTTTCCTGCCCGAATATTTCCTTCTGAGGAAGAACTGGGTGGTCATGCCCGACCGGGAAGAGGTGTTGAGTCTGTTGGCCAAGGAGGGCTATAGGAAAATCCTCGACGCGGACGCCATCATGGTCTTAAAGCATCCCCGGGCCCCCTTCGGCGCGCCTCCGCCGCCGTTGACCTTGCCCCGTGCCGACGCTTCCGCGGCCGGGTTTCGGAACTACCTCCTGAGCTCTCCGGATTTCCCCCAGGACGCTCTAAAACGGCGCTATCGCTCGCGAAATGGTTGGCCCGCTTGGGCCGATTTCGCGCAGAGGGTCGGCGGACAGCTCCCGCGCGGGGCCATCCTTCTGCATTCGGGTCGATTTTTTCCGCTGCCTCCTTTACTGACCGTTTTCGGGAACGCGGAACATATCCCTTTGGGGGAACGCTTGGATACTACGGGCAGCGGCCGGGGGCTCGGCGTGCTGAATGCGGCCTTTGAGC
>CAYWAR010000001.1:0-38085 GCA_964455765.1 uncultured Elusimicrobia bacterium | reverse complement strand
TGAGCAGTACCGGTCGGCTGGAGTCCCGCTCTACGTCCTGTCCGAGACTTTCGGGCAGGAATCCATGGGATTCCTCGCGAAGAGATGCCGCTTTACGAAGGCTCAGGCCGAGTCCCTGGTCGCATCATATCGCCCGGTCCGCGTGGCAAGACTGCCGGATCCTCTGGAAGAGCACCAGGCTCTCATCTTGATGTGGCCCAAGGACGCGGCCCAGGCGCGCCGCTTGGAGGAGAAGTTGCGCAAGACGGGATTCGGATCCCACGCGGACCTGGCTCTGAAGTGAAGCCCCCGGAATCCGAAGACCGCTCCGTCGTCCGTTTCTGCGGGACGCTGGCCGTCCTCGTATTGCTCCTGGGCGCGGCCCTGCGCTTAGCGCATATGGGAGCCCCCTTGACCAACGACGAGGGCTACATGCTGCGCGAGTACGCGCGGCGGCCGATCTCCGTCATCCTTGGCCGCTACGACGTTCCCAACAACCACATCCTGCTCTCGGCCCTGCTTCATTGGGTGGATCGGGCGAGCCCTAAGAAGATCATCCTGACGCTCTCCGACCACCGGCCGCTGCAGCTCCCGGGCATCCTGGCCGCCGCCGCCTCCCTGCCGCTCGCCTGCCTCCTGGCCCGGACGCTGCTCCTGCCGCCGCCCGCGATCCTGTTTTCCGCGGCGTTCTTCTCGTTGTCGTTCTGGCACCTGCTCTACAGCCACATGCTCCGCGGCTATGATCTCTCGCTCTTCCTGCTCCTATCGGCTTGCTGGTCCACGGCCGCGGCGCTCTATCAAGCCCGCCCGCTCCGGCTCGCGGCGACGTCCATCGCCCTGTGCCTGGCCCTCATGACCCTGCCCACCAGCGCCTATTTCGCGGCCGGACTCGGCATCTGGGCTTTTTGCCTGCCCCTGCTTGCGCCGTTGCCTGGGCCAAGACGCCGCGTCTTCCTCCATGCGGGGCTCGCCTTCGGCTCCTGCCTGCTCGTATCCTTCCTTTTCTACCGTCCCATACTCTCCCAGGTGCTCCAGGCGGGGGGCCCGCGCCTATCCCTCCTCGCCTCTTTAGCGGCGTCGCCGGAGCGCTGGAGCCAGGCCGCGGCGGTCGCCGGCCACGGCGGCGCCTTCCGCGTGTTCTTCCTGGCCCTGGCCTCGCTCGGCTTCTGCTTCGCCCTATTGCACCCGCGCTTGCGGCCCGCGGCGGCTCTCATCGGACTCCAGACGCTTCTGCCTCCTTTCTTGGCGACGCTCCAGGGAACCGTTCCTCCCTCGCGGGTCTATATCCCTTCTCTCCCGTTCTGGTCCATGGCCGCGGGATTGGGCGCCTACGCGGCGTTCACCGCGGCTTGCCGGGGCATGGCGGCGCTCCGCTCCCGGCCCAGACCGGCGCTTTCCCTGGCGCTCGCTCTCATCCTGGCGGCATCGGCCGGAGAGATACGGACATTCCTCTCGTGCAACCGCGGCGTGCGGCCGCGAGACCTGCTGGATTGGATCGTTTCCGCCGCCGCTCGGGAGGACGACTTCTCCATCCTCGCGGCGGAACTCGGCGACCGCCCCCTGGATGCGGTGGCTTGGGACTACTACGCGCGCGCCTCGGACTTGGAACCGGATTACTACCTTCAAGAAAACGCCGATCCGCCCTACCTCATCCGCCGCCGGACCTTCGTGCTCGCCGAGGATGAAGGCCGGGCCCGGGCCGCGCTCGCGCGCTCCCAGGCCGGCCCGATCCTTCTTGGGAGCCTGCGCCGAGCCTTCCGATCGGGGCGCCTATCCGTCTGGGAGACCTCCCTGGACGAGGAAACCCTTTCCGCCTGCCGCTCGGCGCTCCAGGATCGGACTTCCGCGAAGACGGCGAGGGCCGAGGCCCTCGCTTTGCTGGGAGCCGACGCCCTCAAGCGGGGTTCCTTGAAAGAGGGGGCGGCCCTGCTGGAGCAAGCGAAAGCGCTCGAGCCGGGCGATCCGAGGATACGGCACCAACTGGGGTACGCCTACTTCCTCGGGTTCCTAGACGAGAAGGCGGGAGCCGAGTTCGAATGGGTAGTGTCGCATGACACGGGGAATGTCCACGCCCCCTACTATTACGCCGAGACCCTGCTCTCGCGCGGCCGCGTGAAGGAAGCCCTGCGCTGGTATGATTGGTATCTCCGGGAAGACCTTCCCGCCGCGGCTTGGATGCTCAAACGCTGCGCGGGAGAAGGGGCCGCAGCCGCGCGCTCAGGGGAACCGTCCGGGTCCGCGGCCCCGGATGGCCCTCGATACTGGCGCGAGCTGGGCGTGCGCTGCTTCAAGAGAAGCTCCTATGAGCGGGCGGCCATCGCCTTGCTTAAATCCGCGGAAATGCAGCCCTCCTTGGATCGGCGCGTGGAGGCCGCGGTGGCCTATTCGAAGATCCACCGCTACACGGACGCCATCCGCCTTCTGGAGGGCGTCGCCGAAGCCGGCCGCGGCGCCGACGCGTACACGCTTCTGGCGAGGATGCTCATCCTCAAGCATCGCTACCCGGAGGCTCGGAGGGCGGTTTCCGAGGCGCTGCGCCTCTCCCCCGCGCATGCGGTGGCCCAGGATGTCCTCAAAGGCCTGTCGCGGCTTCCCAACTCGCCTTGACCCCGAGAGCCCATCATCATATGATGGGTTTTCATGCCGAGCCACGCTTCCAAGCGCGTCGTGATGCTCACCCCGAATTTCCACCCGCACATCGGCGGGGCGGAGAAGCAGGCCTTGGAGCTCTCCAAGGCCCTGGTCGCCCTGGGCTGCGGCGTGCTCGTGCTCACGCGCGGCCGCGACGAGCTTCCCTCCCGGGAGACGGTCTCCGGGGTGCCGGTGCGCAGGCTCCCGGTGCTCGATTGGACGACTCTCCTGGACTCGATCTCCTTCCTGCTCGGAAGCTTCCTCTATCTCCTCTTCACCGCGCGGTCCTACGACGCGGTCCACGTCCATCTGGGAGGTTCCGCGGCCGTGGGCGCGGCCCTGGCCGGCCGCCTCCTGGGCAAGAGCGTGGTGGTCAAGATCGGCGGGGGCCGGGGCATCGGCGAGATCGCGGTCTCCTCCAGGACGCTCGCCGGCCGCTTCAAGCTGCTGCTCCTCAAGCTGCTCAAGCCGCAGTTCATCTGCGTAGCGCGCGACCTCTTCGAGGAACTCTCCGAGCACGGCCTGGGTTCGGGAGCCCTGGTCGTGCCCAACGGAGTCGACCTCGGACATTATCGCCCGGCCAAGCCGGCGGAGAAGGCCGCTCTGCGCAAGGCGCTGGGCTGGCCGTCCGGGCTTGCCCTCCTTTATGTCGGCCGCCTGGCCGCGGAGAAGCGCTTGGACGGTTTCATGAAGTCCTTCGCCTCGGCGCTCAAGAAGTCCCCCGCCGACGCGTTCTTCGCCGTGGCGGGCGCGGGCCCCGAGGAGCGCCTTCTGCGGGCGGAGGCCGCTCGCCTGGGTCTCTCGGGGAAAGTCCTGTTCCTTCCCCCGCGCCACGACATCCGCGAACTCTACCTCGCCGCGGACGTCTTCGTCCTGCCCTCGATCTCCGAGGGGCTCTCCAACGCCCTCTTGGAAGCCATGGCCTGCGGCCTGGCCGTGTTCGCCGGCCGGGTAGGGGGGAATCGCGAGGCCGTCGAAGACGGCCTCTCCGGACTGCTCTTCGATCCCCAAGACCCGGAGGATGAGGCGCGGCGGCTGGGAAAGCTGCTGCTCAATCCCGGGCTCGCCGCGGCGCTGGGCAAAAGCGCCCGAGAGGCCGCCGAGGCCCGCTACTCGATCGTCTCCACCGCCGAGCGCTGTCTGAAGCTCTACTGACGCAAGGTCTGAAGGGCGAGCGTGAAGGCGACGGAGCCCAAGGGCGAGAGCAGACCCTTGACCGCCGAGTTCCAGACGGGATGATTCATGTCGATGAGTTTGAGGAGGAAGGAGGCGGCCAGAAGGCCGACGACCGGCGGCGCGACCAACTCCATGGGAATATCTCCCCATGCGTTGACGCGGACCGCGGCCGCCAGGCCGAGACTCCCCCAGGCGAGCACCCAAAGCCAGAGCCTGGAGATCCCATACGCCATCCCCGCCGCCGTGCGCGTCAACGAGAAGCTCGATAGGAATATCCCCAGCACGGCCAGGGCCAGGGGCGTCCCCGGCAGAGCCCAGAGCAGGGGCATGAGCCGCGGCCGCCAGGACGCGTAGCGCCCGGCCGCTTTCGAATGCCCCGCCTTCAAGGAAGCGGCCCAGCCCCCGAGCTGTCCGGCCCGCGCGCGCTGGGTCTTCATCAGCTCCTCGATGACCGGAGCGCGCATGGCCTTGGAGTCGGCGACATCCTTGAGCTCGGCGAGCATCTGCTTCTCATCTTCGCTGTAGGACTCCGGATGCGCCGCGGCCTCCTCGATCATGCGCTTTAAGTCCGCGGGCACCGCCTGCGGCGTCCCATCCGGGGCCGTGCTCACTCCGGCTTCCTGCGCCTTCTTCACGAGTTCCGCCAACTGGGAGAGCGCGGCCGGAGCGGGGAGGGAGCGCACCGGCGCCAAGGACGCCAGCCGTCGGGGACCCAAGGCCGCGGCCGCGGCCAAGCCGGCCAGCAGAAGCACGCGCCAAAACCCCATCAGGATTTTTCCGGGACGAAGCCCACTGCCTTGGCGACCTCCTGCACGTAGGCGAACCCCATCCCGGGCTCCTTGAGGCGTCCAGCCTCGGTGACCGCGTCGAGCACCGCGTCCGCCCGGGCGGGGTCGGTGACCACGAAGACCACCTGCTTCTCGGACTCGATGAAGGCCCCCAAGAAACCCAGCTTCTGCCGGACCCCGGTGCCTTGAGCGTAGAAGAAGGTGGCGCCCGTGGCGCCGGCCGCCAGGGCGGCGTCGAGCACCGCGTCGCCCAGCTTGCGCTGTACTACGATGGTGAGGAGGTGCAGTTTCGAGGCGTTTTCGCTCATGAGCGAAGTGTAGCCCCTGATCGCCAGTTTGTCAATAAACGCTATAATCGCGCCCATGTGCGGGATCTGCGGCGTGGTCTACACCGACCCGGGGAAGGTGGACCCCTCCCTCCTCAAGAAGGCCAACGACCTGCTCGCCCACCGGGGGCCCGACGACGAGGGCTCCTTCGCCGACGAACACGCCGGCATCGCCATGCGCCGCCTGGCCATCATCGACCTCAAGACCGGCCATCAGCCCATGTCGAGCCGGGACGGCAGCCTCCACCTCGTATTCAACGGGGAGATCTACAACTTCCAGGAGCTTCGCTCCGCGCTCCAGAAGGACGGCGTCTCCTTGCGCACCGATTCCGACACCGAGGTCATCTTGGCCCTCTACGAACGGGAGGGGAAAGACTGCCTGCGCAGGCTCCGGGGCATGTTCGCCTTCGCCCTCTGGGACTCCCGCAAGAAGCGCCTCTTCGTGGCCCGGGACCGCATCGGCAAGAAGCCGCTCGTCTACGCCCAGGGCAACGGCTTCTTCGCCTTCGCCTCGGAACTGCGCTCGCTCCTGGTCTGGCCCGGGGTGGAGCGCGCGGTCAACGGCAAGGCCGTGGATTACTTCCTCTCCCTGCAGTACATCCCGAGCCCCCTCTCCATCTACAAGGGCATCCACAAGCTCCCGCCCGGCCACTTCCTGACATTCGAGAGCGGCCGCTTGAGCGTGGAGCGCTACTGGGACCTCCCCCTGGGACAGCCGCCCTCGGCCTCCGACCCCGAGGAGGCCTCGGCGCTCCTGCGCGAGAAGCTCACCGAGGCCGTGCGCCTGCGCATGATCTCCGACGTTCCCCTGGGCGCCTTCCTCTCCGGCGGGGTGGACTCCTCCATCGTGGTCGCGCTCATGAGCCGCCTCTCCGAGAAGCCGGTCAAGACCTTCTCCATCGGCTTCGAGGAGGAGGAGTTCTCCGAGCTGCCCTACGCGCGCGAAGTCGCCAAGGCCTACGGCTGCGACCACCGCGAGTTCATCGTCACCGCCGAGATGGCCGAGGTGCTCCCCAAGCTCGCCTGGCACTACGGCGAGCCCTACGCGGACGCGAGCGCCCTGCCTTCCTACTATGTCTCCCGGGAGACGCGGCGCTTCGTGACCGTGGCCCTCAACGGCGACGGGGGGGACGAGAATTTCGCGGGCTATGTGCGCTACTTCGCCATGAAGGCGGCCCGCCATTTCGACGCCCTGCCCGCTCCCGCGCGCCGGGCCCTGCGCTCCGCCTCCGAGCTCCTGCCCGACCGCCAGGCGCCTTTCTCCTTCTTCTGGAAGCTCAAGCGCTTCCTGCGCTCCACGGTGTTCACGGACCTGGCCGCGCGCCACCTCAAGATGGTCTGCTACTTCTCGGAGGAGGACAAGAAGGGGCTCTATACCCCGGCCATGCTCCGGGAGATCGGCGAGGACCGCGGCAAGGACAGGGCGGACGCGGAGCGCTATCTGGATTCGGCCTTCCTGCGCGCCAAGGACGAGGATTTCGTCAACCGCCTCCTCTACGCGGACTTCGCGACCTATCTGCCCGAATGCCTCATGACCAAGATGGACATCGCCTCCATGGCCAACTCCCTGGAAGCGCGCTCGCCCTTCCTCGACCACGAGTTCATGGAGCTCGCCTTCCGCATGCCCGGGGAATGGAAGCTCAAGGGCCTCAAGGGCCACAAGTGGATACTCAAGAAGGCCTTCCTGGACCTGCTCCCCGCCTCCATACGGCGGCGCGGCAAGATGGGCTTCGGCATCCCCTTGGGCCCCTGGTTCCGGGGGCGGCTCAAGTCCTATTGGGAAGAGCTCGTCCTCTCGCCGGAAGCTCTGGGGCGCGGCTATTTCGAGCCCGCGGCGCTCAAGACGATCTGGGAACAGCATCAGCGCGGGACCCGCGACCACGGCTACAGGCTCTGGGCCCTGCTCATGCTCGAGCTCTGGCATAGGGAGTACGAACCCGGCTTCAAGGGGTTTTAGGAGTGACTCATTCTCGTCGAGCCACTGGCCCTCGCGAGCGCGCCCATCCGCTTCGTCACATTCCCCCGGAGAAATCCTCTGGTCGACCCTAACGACGACATGAATTCGCCCGCGCTCCTCTTCACACTCTTCGAATAGCGCATTGGGTGCTCGCGTCCGCAATGGCTACAATATGCCCATGTCGGACAAACAGGGCATTTTCAGCTCAGGCGGCGCGCATTCGCCCCGCTGGCTTCACCCTCTTCTCGCCTTGGGGGCTTACAGCGTAATCGTAGCTTGGCTCCATCGGGACTTGATCCTCGATATCAGTTCGCAGGTCTTAGCGGGCGCAAGAGTGGGAGGCGTGTTCCTTTGGGAGCTGTGGTGGCACAAATCCGGCTTCTCCGCCTACTCCCCCTTCCTGCACGGCTACACCACGATCCTGATGCATCCCCAGGGCACGCCTGTGTTGCCGCACTCACCGATGGTGCTGGCGCTCGGCTGGGTGCTGCAGACCTCCATGAATCCTTACGCGGCCCACAATGTCCTGCACCTTGCGGCCTACGTCGGTTCGGGAATTGCGATGTATGCGCTGGCATTCCATGAGACTCGCGACGCCCTAAGCTCCTTCCTGGCCGGCTACCTTTTCATGTTCTCCCATTACGGCATTACCCAGCACCTGCTCGGCCATCTCGGGGAGAGCGCCGATCTCTTCCTCCCCATCGCCCTCCTCGGCTTGGCCCGACTGCACGCGGACCCGGGTCCGAGGTCCGCGCTGATCTTTGCGGCGGGCAGCATCGGAACTTGCCTGAGCACTCCGTACTTGGCGTTCGCCTGGCTCGCGGTGGGCTGCCCCCTCTTCCTGGCGATACGGCGGCGCGAGGCGCTTGCCAGGCTCCAGGATCGCTCGTTCCGTATCGGACTCTTCGGCGGACTCCTGGCGGCCTGCGCCGCGGGCTTGGTCTGCTACCGTCCCTTGTTCACCCTAGGCAATGGCCTGCTCGGGGGGAGCGAACCATACTCCTTGAGTCTTCTTTCTTTCCTGGACTTTCCCTTCTGGCATCCCTCCAGCTTCATCCAGGGACTCAGGAGTTGGACCTCCGCCGGCATGATGGACCAGGGACTGTTGAGCCATCCGGGATTTTCCGGCAATCCGGCCATGGCCCTGAAGGCCTCGTCGGAAAATCTCATGGGGTTTTTCGGCTTCTCTTCCCTGGCGCTTCTGGCGCTGGGCTTGAGGCGGCGAGCTTTCGCCGGACAGGGGGCATGGGGCGGTCTGCTCGTAGGCGGCGTCGTTTTGTCCCTTGGGCCGTTCCTTCAGTTCCGGTATGAGGCGACCGCGCTTCCCCTTCCCTACCTTGCCCTTCATGTGCTTCCGTATCTGGGCCTGCTGCGAGCGCCTTCCCGGCTTATCGTACTTGCCTTCGCAGCCCTCGCCATGCTCGCCGGGGTGGCGTTCAGCGACCTGACGCGTCGTGCGCGAAATCCCTATGGGAAGATGGCCCTTCTGGTTTTGCTGCTCTGCACCTACTCCTGGGAGATGGGTCTTTCCGTCGTCGGGCGGTCCCTGACTCCGCTTCAGTGGGGCGCCGCCTACAGGCTTCTATCCGAAGACCCCTCGCCCGGCGCCGTTCTAGAGCTGCCCGCCGCCATTTACAACCATGGCGACATCACCGTCAACGTCCAGGAATACATGCTCTACCAGCCGAGGCACCATAGGCCTCTTGTGTTGGGGCGGCCGCCGCGCCATACGGCGTCTTCATTATTCTTCTGCGAGAGCACGGAATTTGTCTACGAACTCACCCACCCTCACGTCATTTCGATCCTCTACGCGAGACCGGAGCTCGTCGGCCGCAGAAACAGGATTCTCCAAATGGGCCGCGGCATCCTGCGCAGAAACGGCATCCGCTATGTCCTATTCCACTCCCGGGAGGATTTTTTTTCCGAGGGGATCCGGGATGATTATGCCCGCCTGCTGAGGGACGCGCTGGGTCCCCCGCTTCTGGAGGACGAGACCGGCATATGGGTCTTCAGGGTTTAGCGCGGTCGGGAAGGCGCGAATAGATGGTGAGGAGGTCGTTGGAGAAGGCTGCCCGATAGCGCTTGGACTCTCCTAGGCTCCGGAATGATACCACGTAATCCGCTGCGCCCCACTCGGCAAACCGCCATACGCGCTCCGGCTGCAGAGGCAGGCTGGCGACAAGCTTGGTGGGGCGAAGCATCCAGGTGAAGAAATCGTCGGCATCCAGGACCAGCCGCGTGCTCGCGTCGAAACGGCCGTTCATCCAATCGACGGCATTCTGAATATCGGGATGGTGAAGATCCCAGGCGGGAACAGTCTGCTCCCGGATGGTGGTCACGGCGATCATCGCACTCAAGCAAGCCGCCAGGGCAAGAGCAGCGAGTTGTACTCCGGTGGGCATGTGTCGCGCCAGTCGCAGGGTCGCCCGGCCCGCGTAGACGGCCAACAGGGGAAGCACGGGCAGAACGAACCGCTCGTATACCCCAATCGGGGCATACCATGGGAAAATCGCCAGAAACCCTATAAGTATGGAAATCGCGGCGCCTTGGAGAGCCGGATTGCGATCCTTCCATAGGCCCCAGGCGGCCATAGGGAGGAATAACGCCCAGCCGGGGGGCCCCCAGGGCGAGCAGGCGCTGGCCGACACCCGGCTGAACTCCGCCAAACCCAACAGCCAGCGAGCTGCGGCCTGGACCGCGGTATGCTCGGCTGCATAGGTGCCGGGTCCGATGGTATGGAGAGTGCCCAGCCATTCCAATGGCCAATAGGCCCACCACGAATCCAGCCACATCGCATGCTGAGTGAACTCGTTGTAAAAAGGAGAGTGGTATACGATCGCATTCCTGACAAGGAGCGGGCTGGAAATAAAAAGAAAGCTACCCACAATCCGCAGTGCCTGACTAGAGTCCCGGCTTCCCAACCAAGCTCCAAACAGGCAGGCGAGGGCGAAAAGCAACCCCGTTCCCTTGAGCAAGTAGCCAAGCCCCAGACATGCCCCGGCGGCATAGCCGGCCGCCGGTTGCGCGCTCGATGAAAGGACCCACGCGGCTCCACTGAGCGGAGCCAGCAAGGCTTCCGGACCTATGCGACTGGCGTATAGCGGCGGCGCGGCAAGGACCGATATCCATCCGAGGGAGACGAACGCCTCCAGATGGTCATGGAGCCGGGCGATTAACAGGAAGAACGCGATCCACGCCAGCGCGGACAGGAAGAGCATCACAACGCATGCCCGGTCGAAAAAAGCGGAGTCGCGAACGGCCCATGAGCTCAGCAGCATAGGCAGTAGGGGATGCCGCCGGGCTTCCTGATAGGTCCCCGTCCAGCAGCCGGTCAAGAACCCGGGAAAGCCGCCCGCCTCCATCAGCTGGATAGACAGCGCGAGGTTGGCGCCCTGGTCGTCTAGAGGCAGGACATTGCTTTTGAAGGCGGACCAGACCCTGACCGACAGCAGGGTTCCGCCGAGCACGAGAGCGCAGGCTGCGGCCGGGCGCATCCCCCACGTCGAACCAAACATGGCCGTATTCTATATCTTCTTATAGAAGGACCACGGACTGAAGAGGATGGCCTTGAGTCGACCTATCTCACGGGCCTTTCCAATCCCCCGGCCTCGGCCCTTGGCCGAAGAAATAGGCCACGCCCGCCGCGATGCGCTCCGCCGCCTTGCCGTCCCCGAAGAGAGCCGTCGCCCTTCCCATCCGGCGGCTCGCGCCCGGGTCCAAGAGCAGGCGCGACGCCTCGCGCAGGATGCGGCCGGGATCGGTGCCGACCAGGATGCCGCGGCCGGCCCTCAACAGCTCCGGGCGCTCGGTCTTGCGCCGCAGGACGAGCACCGGCTTTCCCAGGCAGGGGGCCTCCTCCTGAACTCCGCCGGAATCGGTGAGGATGAGGCTCGCCCGCCGCATGAGCCAGAGGAACTCGGGGTAGGGAAGAGGCGGCAGGACCCGCAGGCGCGGATGGCGCAACAACGCGGCGTGCCTACGGACCTCGGGATTGGGATGCATGGGATAGACCCAGAGGCAATCCTCATGCCTTCGGACCAGCTCGCGCAGGGCGCCGAAGATGCGCCGCAGGGTCGGGCCGAAGCTCTCGCGCCGATGCAGGGTCACCAGGACGAGCCGCGTCCTCGGGCCCAAGCCCTCCAAGCCCGCCGGCTTCCGCGCGCGCCGCAGACCGGCCGTGAGGGCATCGACCACCGTGTTCCCGGTCGTCAATACGCTCCCGCCGAAACCCTCCTTGCGGAGATTGCGGCGGGCCGAGGCGGTCGGGGCGAAGTGCAGGGCGCACAACCGATCGATGAGCACACGGTTGATCTCCTCGGGATAGGGGTTCTTCGGGTCGCCGGAGCGCAGGCCCGCCTCCACATGGGCGCACGCGACGCCTGCGTTGCGCGAAGCCAGCGCCGCGGCCAGGGCGGAGGTGGTGTCTCCTTGGACGAGCACCAGGTCCGGGGCTTCGCGGCGCAGGACGGGAGCGAGGGCCGCCAAGGCGCGGGCGAGCACGTCCCGGGGACGCTGCCCCGGGCGCATGATGCCCAGGTCATAGTCCGGCCGGATGCCGAAGCTCGAGAGCGCGTCGGTCAGCATGCCGCCGTGCTGGGATATCGCGCAGGTGGCCGCGCGCAGGCCGCGCGCCTTGAGCGCGAAGAGCACGGGCGCCTGCTTTATGGCCTCCGGCCGCGTGCCGAAGACCAGCAGGACTTTCTTGCGCCCCATTCTCACGGCCGTCGGGCCAGGAGGAAGAGCGTGCGGCCCCGGCGCGGGGCTAGGAGGTTGAAGGCCAGCGCGAGCGGGGCCTCCAAGGGCCACGCGGCGATGTTCATGGCCCGCAGACCCGCGTTGGTGAGGGATTGGCGCAGTTCGCCCCTGGTGAGGGCGCCGCGCAGCCCCCCGGGGGGCGCGGCGGAGCCGGAGGCGAGGATGTCGGTCCAGGTCCGGGAGTCGGAGGCTGGAACGCCCAGGAGCAGGCGTTTTAGCGGAGGGAAGAGGAGGTTGAGCAGGCGATAATAGAGGAGGCCGGAGAAGAACCCCGCATGGATGGGACTGTGGCGCGCGGCCTCCACCTCGAAGCCCGCGCGCGCGAGCACCGACCTCAGGCTCGCCTCGGTCCAGCGCGTATAGTGGTAGGGAGGATAGTC
This sequence comes from uncultured Elusimicrobia bacterium, assembly GCA_964455765.1. Taxonomy (GTDB): domain Bacteria; phylum Elusimicrobiota; class Elusimicrobia; order UBA1565; family UBA1565; genus CAYHRV01. The sequence goes on along the minus strand of CAYWAR010000001.1, from coordinate 26,093 downwards.
CCACTCTTCGCGCAGGCCCGCCCAGGGAAGAGGCCTCTCCCCGTCGGGGAGGGTGAGGGCCAGCCGTCCCCCCGGCTTCAAGACGCCGCGCAAGCGCTCGAGCATGTCCGCGGGCTCGGGCACGTGCTCGAGCACGTCGAAGAGGGTCGCCGCGTCGTAGGAGGATGCGCGGGCCTTGAAGTAGTCGCGATAGTCCTGCGCGACCACGTCCTCGAGCCCGGCCGCCTTCGCCGAGCGGATGTGCTCCGCATTGAAGTCCAGGCCCGAGACCTTCCAGCCCCGCTCCCGGGCCAGGAGCAGGAAAGTCCCGGCCCCGCACCCGACGTCGAGGAGCGTGCCGGGGAGGAGCCCGGCGTCGAGGAAGGCCGCGTAGCGCCAATCGGCCTTCTGCACCTCCGCCTCCCCCATGTGCGCGCGGCCGTACCAGTCCGAGCCCACCGGTTCCTTGGGCTCGGAGAAGCCCGTGCCGCAGACCGCGCAGAGATAGAGGCGGTATTCCTTCCCCTGTATCCTGTCCCGATGGACCTCCACCGCGGAGGGAGTCATCTCTTCCCGGCAGGCCGGGCAAACACCGCTCATCCTCTCCCTCCCGCGAACCCGGACGCGACGATCCCCTCATACGCCTCGCGCACGCGCCAATAGAAGCCGGGGGAGGCCAGGGCCAGGGCCAGGGACGCCGCCTTAAGCATCAGGCGGGGGGTCCAACCTTGGAGGGCGCTCAGGCGCCGGGCGGCCGCGAGGGCCTTCGCCCACTCCCCCCGGGCGCGGTGGAGGAAGAACTCGAGCTCGAGCCGATGCTCCGTGTCCCGGCGCTCGCGCTCCGACGAGAGCCGGAGCCCGCGCCCGGCGAGGAAACCCTCCAGGTGGGCGTCGAGCGTGACCCTGAGGCCGAGGTAGCGCTCCAGCCTCTCGGGGTCGCGGCGCAGGCCGCCGTAGAAATTCCCTCCGTGCAGGCGGCGTCCGCCCAAGGGCCGGGCCAGGTGGCGCATCGGGCCGGCGGCCAGGAGCCTGGGCTGAAGATACTCGTCAACGCAGGTGGTCAGGTCCTTGGGCAGGGGCAGGAGGGAGAGCAGGACGTCCCTGCGCGCTACGAGGGCGCTCATGCCGCATAGGCAGGTGCGGCCCTCGAGGAAATCCGCGAGCGTCCATGTTCGAGACGGACCGGGAAAACGCGTGGGCAGGGGCCTGAGCCGGGCGTCCGTCTGGCGCATGAAATGCTGGACCGCGGCCAAGCCCGGCTCCTTGCCGATGCAGTCGAGCACCGCCTCGAGCTTGCCCTCGTCCCAGACGTCGTCGGTCTCCAGGAAGGCGATCCACTCTCCGCGGCAGGCCTTGATCGCGTCCTCGAGGGCCGCGGCCTGGCCCCGGTGGGGGAGAGGGAGCCATTCGACGGCGGCCCCGAAGCCGGCGACGCTCTCGCGCGAGCCGTCGGTGGAGCCGTCGTCGGCCACGAGGACCTCCCCGGCGTCGGCCGTCTGCGCCAAAACGGAGCGCACGGCCTCGGGCAGGAAGCGGGAACAGTTGTAGTTGGTCAGGACAGCGGATACCATCTCTGGCGCGAATTCTATCAAATAAGCCAAAATGGGCCGATGACCTCCGACGAGGAACCCCCCCGGCTCGCTCATCGGGTCATGCGGGGAGTCGAGCTCAACCTGCTCGGCCAAGCGGCATCCTTCGCCGCGGCCCTGCTCCTGACCCCGATGGTCGTCCACGGCCTCGGCACCGAGGGCTACGCCCTCTATACCCTCCTGGGCACCGCGCTGGGCTACCTGCTCCTGCTGACGGGAGGCACGGGGATCGGCGGCCAGCGCTTCACGGCCGCCCTCCTCGGCCGCGGGGACAAAGGCGGGGTCTCGGGTCTCCTGAGATACTCCCTGGCGCTCCACCTCGCCGCGGCCCTCCACGGGGCCGCGATCCTCTGGTTGGGGCGCGGTCCCATCACAAGGGCCTTCATCGACCCGCAGGGACATATCCTCGATAGGACCCCATTCGTGATCTCCTGCGCCGCGATCGCCGCCGTTCCATCCTTTCTCCTGCAATTCTCACTGCACGCCCTCTACGGAGCCCAGAATTTCCACGCCTACAACCTCCTGCGCGCCCTAGAATCGGCCGCGACGCTCGCGGCCGCGGCCCTGGCGCTCTGGGGAGGGGGCGGACTGCGCATGGTCGCCTTATCCTTCGTCGCCGTCCAGGGCGCGTTGGCCCTCCTATCCCTCTTCCTGACCCGTCCCCTCCTGGCGCCCAAGCCGGTGCACTCCGAGCGCCAGCGCAAGGACTTTCTCCTTTTCTCGGCGAAGAGCTGGGTGGGACAGGTGTTCTGGATGCTCATGTACCAGGGGGACCGGGTCTTCATCGGCGCGCTCCTGCCTCTCTCCCAGTTGGGCTTCTATGCCGTCTCGGCCGCCCTGGCCAGGAAATTCAACGTGCTCTGCGGCGCGGTGGCCGACTCGGTGCTCCCGATGATGAGCGAACTGCACGGCCGCGGCGAGGACGCCCGCCTGCGCCGCCTCTATCTAAAGGCGACGGAGGTCTCCCTCTTCATCGTGCTCCCGCTGAGCGTGCTCTCCTTCGTCATGGTGCCCCAGTTCATGACGCTCTGGCTGGGGCCGGAATTCTCCCATCGGGGCACCTGGCCCTTCCGCTGGCTTCTCCTGGCCAACTTCGCCTACCTGGCCACCCAATTGCCCCACTACGCCGCCCTGGCCAAGGGGGCTCCGGAGTACACCGGACTCCAGCAGGGCGCCAAGACCGCGCTCCTTTTTCTGGCCTGGTCCCTGCTCATCCCGAGGCTGGGCATCCTGGGGGCGGCCCTCGGCCTGGCCTTCGCCGAGTGGGCGATCACCCCGTTCTTCCTGGCCTACGCGCATCGAAAGCTCTTCGGGCTCGGCTGGTGGGAGTATCTCTCTCAAGCCTGCTGGCGGCCCTGCGTCGCCGGCCTGGGTTTCGCCGCCCTGGGCCTCTTCTCGCACGGCTTCATCGGCTCCTGGTTGGGGCTCTGCTCTTTCGGCGCGTCCGGGCTCGCCCTCTTCTACGCCCTCGGCTACCGGCTCCTCGACGACGACGCCAAGAAGCTCCTGCGCGGGTGGGTCGCGAAGAAATTCCGGCTGGGTTAATCCCGCGGACCCGTGACCGGCACCAGCCGCCGGGAGGGTCCATCGTAGAAGAAGAGCCCGGCATAGGGATAGCGGAAGAAGTTCCCGTCGCCGTTGACGACGCCCAGACCAACGGGGTCGAAGGACACCTTCTTGGCCCAGTTGACCGCGATGTCCCGCCTTCCGGTTCTCAACCAAAGAGCCCGCGAAGCGTCGTAATGGGTCCGAAACAGCGGGGCCCCCAGGAGATGGGGCCTCGTCCCCCGCAGCACGATCGTGGCCGGGCCGGAGGGGAGGCGCGCCTCGATCTCCCGAAGCACCTCGCGCTGCATGTCCCACGCCTTCATCCAAACCCAGCCGCTCATCCAATGGCTCAGGCCGAACGACGCGAACAGCACGGCCGCCGCCGTCCTTCGCGGCCACGACGCGCGCCAGGAAGGAAGAACTCCCAATAGGGCGGCGGCCAGCACTCCCGCGCCCAGCCCTCCCCCCATGTTGACCCGGTTCAAGACGCCGAACACGCGGGGGACATAGCCCTGGGTGAACGCATAGGGCAGGTAGGCGCTGATGAAGAGGCCCGCGCCGAAAGCCCAGAGCGCGCGCCGGCCCGTTTTGGAGCCGGACTCATCCGGGTCCTCCGCCCCGAGGAAGACCCCGGCGAGGGCGGCTCCCGCCGGCAAGGCGGCCCACCAGGCCGCCGATGCGACGGGCGGGCGGACCATTTGGAGCAGTTCCAGGACGCCGGCCGTCGAGCACGACGCGGCGGCCCGATAGATGCTCCACGCGTGGGCAAGGGAGAGGTCGATCCGTTTGGGAGAGGGCGCCAGCCACATCGGCGCGAGCACCCTCTGATACAGGACGAAGAGGCCGGCGCTCACGGCGAAGGGGAGCATCGTTTTGAGCCAGGCGCGCCCCTGCTCCAAAGAGAGCCGCGGGGACCCCGGCCCGGCGACCCAGAGGCCCGCGGCAAGGGCCAGGGGCAGGAAAAAGGTCGACTCATACATCAGGAGCGAGGCGAGGTAGCAGGCTTGCGAGAGAAGAAGCCAGACGCCGCTCTTCGCCGCGCCCGGGCGCGGCAGGGCCCAGCGCAGGTGGGCGGCGAATGCGCCGAAGCAGAGGGCCATGGCCCAGGTCTGCGGGGATTGCGACATCCAGAGGTGGGTGGAAGAATGATTGGGATAAAGGAGCGCGAGTCCGGCGGCCAGGAGGGAGAGCCTTCCTCCGACCGAGAGGCCGCGCAGGGTGGAGAACAGGGCGAGCCCCAGGAGCAGTTCGCCGATGAGATTGACCGCTCGATACCGCCAAGGCGAGAGCCCGCCGGCCGCGGTCAGCACGGCGAAGTGGAGTATCTCCAGGGGCCGGGAGGCGAAGTCCGGGGTGCAAAAGGCCCGGATGGCTCCTAGAAGGCCCCGGTTCCCGGCCCCGAAGGCCCGGTCCAGGAACACCCAGTCGTCGAGATAGAATCCCGTCTTCGCCAGATGCGGTCCGAAGCAGAGCAGCTCCAGGAAGAGAAGCGTCCCGGCCGCGACCAGAAGGGCCTTGGCGGGGGACTCGCGCTTCACGCCGGAAGCTTTCTCGCGCGGACCAGGATGTTGACCATGAAGGGATGGAGGGGGGCCGCGCGGTCGAGCGGGTCGAACCAGGGCCTGCAGAAAAAAGTGTGCGGGATGGGGTTGAATCCGGACTGCTCCTCCACGCTCATGCCCCCCTCGCGGACCCAGCGCCGCAGTTCCTCATAGCCCGCCCAGTTCTCGAATCCGGCGTAGCGGCGGAGCCGGAGCGTCTCGGCCGCGGCGACCAGCGGCCGCCAGAACCGGTTGGGAACGGTCAGGAGCAGCGTGCCCCCGGGAGCGAGCACCCGGCAGAGTTCCGCGACCGCCGCGCGAGGGTCCGGGGTGTGCTCGATGACCTCCGTGCACAGGACGATCTCGAACTCTCCGTCCGAGAACGGGAGGTCCAGAACCGTGCCCTCCACCGCGCGGGTCCGGCATTTCTTCAAGACCTCCGAGAGCAGGCCCTCTCCCACGTCCAGGGACACCAGCTCCGCTCCCCAGCCGGAGAGCACCCGGCTGAAATGCCCGGTCCCGCAGCCCGCGTCCAGGACGCGGCGTCCCTGGACCTCCTCCCGGGCCAACTGCCTCTCGAAGACGATCCGCAGGCGCTTGCGCAGTTCCTGAGCGTCCATCCACGAATCCCATTCCCGCGAGATGGATTCGTAGTAGCGGCCGCGGTCTTTCGGGTTGTCTTGGGGGGACACTAGCGGCCGCGCCCGGAGGAGATTTCCCGGACGATGTAGAGGGGACGGCCCTTGGCTTCCTCATAGATGCGTCCAAGGTATTCCCCGATGATGCCCAGCAGGATCAGCTGAGCGCTGCCGATGAGCATGATCAGGATCACGATCGAGGACCAGCCCGTCACCGCTCCCTTCCCGGCCGCGAGGACATAGAGGACATGCCCCGCGTAGCCCAGATTGAGCAGGAGCATGAGGCAGCCCAGGCCCCACGAGAGCCTCAGGGGGAGGATGGAGAAGGAGACGACGGCATCCGCCCCCATGCGCAACATCTTCGACCAGGTGTATTTGGACCGCCCCGCGCCGCGGGCCGGGGCCTCGAAGGGGACCACGGCCTGGGGGAGCCCGATCCAGCCGATCATCCCGCGCAGGAAGCGGTGCCTCTCCTTGAGGGCTCTCAACGCGTCGACGGCCTGCCGGTCCAACAGGCGGAAGTCCGCGGCGTTGGGGTGGATGGGCGTGCTGGAGAGCCGGCCCAGCATCCCGTAAAAGAGGCTCGACGCCGCGCGCTTGGGCCAGGAGATCCCCTCCGTCCTCGTCCGGACCGCATGGACCACCTTGGCTCCGGAGCGCCAGGCGCCCAGGAGCGCCAAGATGAGCTCCGGGGGGTGCTGCAGGTCGGCATCCATCGTGATCGCCGCGTCGCCCTTGGCGTATTCCAGCCCCGCGGTCAGCGCGGCCTGATGGCCGAAATTGCGGCTCAGGACCACGGCCGAGACCGCCGCATCCTCCGCCTGGATGGCGTTGATCACGGAGAGGGACGGGTCCGTGGAGCCGTCGTCGACGAAGATCAATTCATGGCGCAGAGCCGCGCCCCGGAGCACGGCGCTCAGGCGCGCATGGAGGGGGCGGAGGCACTCCGCCTCGTTGTAGACCGGGATCACGACGGAAATGAGGGGATCTGGCGCCATCGGAATCTCCGCCATGATAGCTATTTTTCCCTGGCGCCGCGACCGGACCAAAATACACTAGCGCTCGGGGGGGGACTCTGGGTATCATGATTCCGGAAACCCCCCGCGATGACGACCCGCCGCTTCGATGGTCCGGAACCCGCCGCGATCGGACTCTCCTTCGTCATCCCGGCCCTCAACGAGGCCACGACCCTCGGAGGCGTCATCGCCTCGCTCCAGGAAGCCGCCTCGCGCCTGGGCATCTCCTGCGAGGCGCTCGTCATCGACGGCGGGTCCACCGACGGCTCGCCGGAGGAGGCGCGGCGCGCCGGGGCCCGGGTCTTAGAGGACAGGGGCGGCTACGCGGCCTCGGTGCTCCATGGCCTGCATGAGGCCCGGGGAGAGTTCGCCCTGGTCTTGGATGGCGACGGCTCCCATGATCCGTCCCAGCTCCCGGGCCTATGGTCCAAGCGCCACGATGCGGACCTCGTCATCGGCTCGCGCTTCATCGAAGGCGGGAGCACCGACGTGGCTCTCACGCGCCTTGTATTGACGCGCGTCCTCAACCTGTTCTTCTGGGCCGTGCTCCGCATGCCCGCCCGGGACTGCTCCAGCGGCTACCGCCTCTACCGGCGCTCCCTCCTCGCGGGGCTGACGCTCCACGCCAAGGGCTTCGAGTTCCAGCAGGACATGCTCCTGGCCCTGCTGGAGAGGGGAGCCCGCGTGAGGGAATCACCCATCAGCTACCGCTGGCGCAAGGCCGGCGATTCCAAGGCTCGCCCCCTGGCGCTGGCCCTCGCCCTGGCCGGAGTCCTGGTGCGCCGCCGTTTCGGTCTTTTTGGTATCTTCTGAGCGCCATGCCCGAGAACCGGAGCCCCGTCCGATTGGTGATACCGGCCTACAACGAGGCCAAGAACCTTCCGGGGCTTTGCCGCCGCATCCGCGAGTCCATGGCCTCCAGGCCCTACCGGCTCTTCATCGTCGACGACGGGAGCAAGGACGACACCGCCCGCGTCCTCGATGGGCTCCGCGCCGAGCATCCCATACTGCCTCTCCCGCACCCTAAGAACATGGGGCTCTCCGCCGTCTTCCTCACCGGACTGCGGGCGGCCCTGGCGGGAGCCGGCGAGGACGACGCGGTCGTGGTCATGGAGGGGGACGGGACCAGCGACCCCGCGGTGCTGCCCGACATGCTGGGCCTGCTCCAAAGCCCCTGCGACGTGGTCATCGCCTCGCGCTACGCTCCCGGAGGGGCGTACCGGAATTTCCCGGCCAAGCGCCTCCTGCTCAGCACGGCCGCCAACACCCTCCTGCGGCTGATCTGCCGCATCAACGGCGTGCGGGACTACACGATCTTCTACCGCGCCTACCGGGCCGGGCCCCTGCGCCGGGCCCTGGACGCCTACGGCGGGCGCTTCACCAGCGCCGGGGGCTTCGCCTGCAACGCGGAGATGCTGCTCAGGCTCAAGGGCTTCATCCGCGAAGCGCGCGAGACCCCGTTCATCTACGACTACGGCCTCAAACAGGGAGCGAGCTCCATGCGCATCATGAACAATCTCAGGTCGTATCTGACCCTATTCCGCATCTTCTTCCTGGATCGCCGGGGGGAGCGGTGAGCCGCCGGGCGCTGGTCACCGGCGGAGCCGGCTTCATCGGCGTCAACGCCGCCGCCCGCCTGCTCTCGCGCGGCTGGAGGGTCTGCGTCCTAGACGACCTCTCCCGCCCGGGAACGGAGAAGAACCTAGCCTGGCTCAGGCGCCAGGGGCCGCTGGACTTCACCCGCGCCGACATCCGCGATCCCCGGGCCGTGGCCCGCTGGGTCAGGGCCCGCGCCAAGAGGCTCGACTTCGTCCTGCACCTGGCCGCGCAGGTCGCGGTCACGACCTCGGTGGCCGACCCCAGGCCGGACTTCGAGATCAACGCCCTGGGCACGCTCAACCTTCTGGAGGCCCTGCGCGCGCTTCCCCGGAAACCCTTCCTGCTCTACTCCTCCACCAACAAGGTCTACGGCGGCATGGAAGGCGTGCGCGTGGTCCTCAAGGGCGGCCGCTACGCCTACGCCTCCAGGCCCATGGGCTGTTCCGAGGAGGAGCCGCTGGATTTCCACTCCCCCTACGGCTGCTCCAAGGGCGCGGCGGACCAGTACGTGCGCGACTATTTCCGCATCTACGGCCTGCCCAGCGCGGTGCTTCGCCAATCCTGCATCTACGGCCCCCACCAGAACGGCACCGAGGACCAGGGCTGGCTGGCTCATTTCATGCGCGCGGCCCAAGCCGGGAAGGGGGTCACGCTCTACGGGGACGGTCGGCAGGTGCGCGATGTGCTCTACGTCGACGACTTAGTCGACGCCTTCGAGGCGGTCTACCGCAAACGCTCCCTGAGCCGGGGACGGATCTACAACATCGGCGGGGGACCGGCCAACACGCTCTCCCTACTGGAGCTGCTCGACTGGATCGCAAAGCGGCAGGGCAAGCCGATGCGGGTCGTGCGCAAGGGCTGGCGGCCGGGGGACCAGAAGGTCTATGTCTGCGACATCCGGCGCGCGCGCCGGGAACTGGGCTGGTCGCCCACGGTGGGCGTGCGCAAAGGATTGGGCCTGCTCTGGGATTGGCTCGCGGGTTAAACGTCCGACGCGAAACCGGACAAGCCGCTCAGCGGCAGCACCTCGGTGGAGGCATCCAGCCGATAGGGTTCCCTCGCCAGGGAGATCACACGGGCCGTCCCCGCCTGTTTGGGAAATGACGCACGGAATGTGGCCAAACCCTTGAGCATGCCGGAACTCGGTTGGCTATGGCATTTGATCTCGACGGGAATGAGGGCTTCGCCCTGCCTTAAGACCACGTCCACCTCGGCCCCATAGTTGGTCCTCCAATAATACAGTTCAGGCAGGCGGCCCTGATTGGCCTGGGCTTTGATGATCTCGGAAACGACGAAGGTCTCAAAGATGGCCCCCTGATGCGCCGCGCGCATGACCATCTCCGGCGTTTCCAGCTTGAGCAGGTAACAGAGCAAGCCCGTGTCCAGCATGTATAGCTTGGGGCTTTTGATGATCCGCTTGGTGATGTTCGTGAAGTAGGGCGGCAGGAGGAATACCTGGAAGCTTGCCTCAAGAAGACTCAGCCATTGCTTCGCCGTGGAAACGGCGATGCCCACGTCGCGGGCCAAGTCGCTTAAACTCAATATCTGGCCGCTCCTGGCCGCGCACGCGATGAGGAACCGCGTAAAGTCCCGAAGGCTGCCTACGTGGAGCACTCCTCGAACGTCGCGTTCCAGATAGGTTTGGAGATAGTCCCCATACCAAGCCCGGCTGTCCAGGCGAGGGAAAGCCGCAAGTTCCGGGTAGAATCCCCGGTGCAGCCGTTTCCAGAGGGCGAGCGTAGTCCGAGGGCAACCGGATTCGGCAAGACTCAACGGGTAGAGATTGAGGAGTCCCACTCGGCCCGCGAGAGTTTCCGTTATGCCGGCCATGAGGCGGAAGTTTTGGCTGCCCGTGAGGATGAAGCGCCCGGGGCGGCGGTTTAAATCCACCGACTCCTTGATGTAATGCAGCAGTTCCGGCAGGTATTGGATCTCATCGAGAATGGCGGGGCCGCCCAGCGACTCAAGGAAGATGCGGGGATCGGCCAGGCAGCGCTCCCTGACATCCGGAGCGTCAAAAGAGATATGGCGGTATTTTTTAAGGAATAGTTTCTTGAGGAGCGTGGTTTTTCCGGACTGCCGCGGCCCGGAGAGCCAGACCACGGGCCGTTCGCTTGCCCGCCGAAGCAGAACGTCCGAAAGCCGCCTGGGGTAATACATGATTTGTAATTTTATCATGTAGTCGCATATTTGTAAATTCCCTCCGATCCGCCATTTTCCCCTGGCAGGAGGGGGGGAAGCTAGAGCAGTTCTTTGAGCAGTTCGGGGCGGGGCTGGGGGATGACCACCTTATTGGAAAGCAGGCCCTTCTCCCCGGCGGTCAGGGCCGCGGTCATGGCAGCGGTCTCGACGTCGGCCACCGTGCCGGTGAAGCTGGCGAACGCCTTCCCGCCAAGGGCCATGGCCAGGCGGATCTCGACGAGACGCACGTTGGCCGATTTCACCGCCGCGTCCGCGGCCTCGATGAGGGAGGCCACCGAAAAGGTCTCCACCACGCCGAGGGCGCCGAGCTCGCTCACCCCGGAGTTCCCCGCGATGGCCGGGAACACCTCGGGATGGACGTTGGGGATGACGAATTTGTCGACCAAGGCTTCCTGGGCGCGCGAGGAGCCGGCCTCGACGGCGGCCTGCACGTCGCCCACCTCGCCGGCGATGAGGACGATGAACTTCCCCGGGCAGATCGTCCGAGACAGGATGAGTTCCACGGCCGCGGCCTTGAGCATGGCGTCGACGGCCTCGAAACCCTTGGCCATGCTGCTGAGCTCCACGCCTCCGACTGCGTTTTTCATTGCGTGATCTCCACGAGGTCCGAGATGGCCGTCACTCTGCCCCCGATGCTCGCGTGCACCCGGGCGCCCAACTGCCCCGCGGGGATGTCCCCGATGAGCTCTCCCCTGCGCACCGCCTGGCCCTCCCGCACCACGGGAGAGGCCGGAGCCCCGGCATGCTGCTTGAGGGGGATGCGCACGCGCTTGGGCGCGTAGTCTCCGGGGACGAACGGGGCCTCGGCGTCGTAGTCGGAGAGCCCCAGCCGGGCGATGAGCTGGCTCACCGGCACTTTCCGGAAGGCGCGCATCGAGTGCGCCTTGGGCGCCGGAGCCCGAGGCGCCGCCGCCGTGGGATTGATGTGGGCGTTCTTCCAGGTGATCTTTTGTGCGGCAAGATCCGATTTCGCCGAGACGCATATTTTTCCCGGAGCGAGGTTCTCGGGGCAGGCGTAGAGCGTGCAAAGCTGGCACTCGCAGCAGAGCAGGGCCCACTCGCTATGCGTCCTGCGGTCGGCGGGGCTAAATAGCAGGCTGCGCATGACCCGGTGGGGCTGGATGGAGTAGCCGAGCAGGTAGCGCGGGCAGAGCTCGGTGCACAAGGAGCACTGGTCGCAGGCCGACTTGCCCACCCGGTCGTCGACTTCCCGCGGGGCGGATTTGCGCCCGAGCAGGGCGTGCCCCTTGGGCAGGAGGATGAAGCCCGAGGAGGTCTTGGTCAGGGGCTGGGAGAGGTCCGAGACCACCTTCCCCATCATGGCCCCGCCGTCTAGGACCGCGTACTCCGGGACCTTGGCCCCGCCGGCCAGCGCCAAGGCCTCCTCCATGGAGGTGCCCACGGGAAGGCGCAGGGTGCGGGGACTGCGCACCGCGCCGGCGACGGTGACGAAGGTGTCGGTGACGGGCTCGCGCGCGGCTCGGGCCGCGTTGTAGAGCGTCTCCACGTTCTGCACCACGACCCCGACCTGGATGGGGATGCCCGCGGACGGGATGAGCCGGCCGGTCACGTCGTAGACCAGGCAGTACTCGTCCCCGGAGGGGTAGAAATCGCCGAGCTTGAAGAGCTCCAGGCCGCGCTCGCGCACCGGGCCCTCCAGGTGAGCGACCAGCTCCTTGTGCTTCGCCTTGACGGCCAGCACGCCGCGCGCGGCGCCGCAGGCCTTGCGCAGGAGCTCGAGCCCGTCGAGGACCTCGCCGGTGAAATGCCGGAGCACGGCCTGATCCTTCTGGAGGAGGGGTTCGCACTCGGCTCCGTTGGCGATGACCACCTCGGCCTTCGAGGCCGCTTTCACATGGGCGGGGAAGCCCGCCCCGCCCGCGCCGACCACGCCCGCCTCACGAAGGGTCTCCGCCAAGTCCATGGAGCCGATTCTAGCGCATTTTGTATCGTATGGCATGGGCGCTCTCAAGACCGCGGCGGGACTCCTCAAGCTCTTCCTGCGCCGCGACAAGACGCGGGCCTCCGACATCTACGACCTCATCGGCCGGCACAACGCCATCGGCGAGAAAAGCCTCTACCTCAACCTCGGGCTCTGGAAAGGCGGGGAAAGCTACGACGAGGCCTGCCAAGCCCTGGCCGGAGCGCTCGCCGAGGCGGCGGGCATGGGCCCGGGCGATGAGGTGCTCGACGTGGGCTTCGGCTTCGCCGACCAGGACCTCTATTGGGCCAAGGCTTTCTCCCCCAAGCGCATCACCGGGTTGAACATCACGCTCTCGCAGGTCGAGGCCGCGCGGCTGCGCGTGGCCCAGGCGGGCCTGCAGGGAACCATCGAGCTGGTCCACGGCTCGGCCACCCGGATGCCTTTCGCGGAGTCTTCGTTCGACAAGGTGACGGCCCTGGAGACCGCCTTCCACTACGACACGCGCGAGGATTTCTTTCGGGAGGCCTACCGGGTGCTCCGCCCGGGCGGCCGGCTGGCCGTCGCGGACATCCTCCCGCTTTCGAGGAAGGGCGGGTGGAAAGTGCGCCTGGGCGACTACCTCGGCCGTTCGTTCTGGCAGATACCGGCCGCGAACATGTACACCGGGAAGATCTACCTGCGCAAGCTCAAGCGGGCGGGCTTCTCGCGCGTGAGCCTGCGTTCCATACGCGAGCAGGTCTTCCCCGGTTTCGTCGCGTACGCCCGCGCCAGGCTCGACGAGCCGGAACTCACGGCCCGCCTCGACCCGGTCATCCGCGCTTTCTGGAAGACCGCGGCCGCGGGCCGCACGGCCTGGGAGAGCGTGGATTACGTCATCGCCGTAGCGGAAAAGGCCTGAGCCGGATCCGTATAAGCCGCATCCAGGAGGGATCGAACATGACGAGCGTCAATTTCAAGGGGACCCCGGTCAAGCTGGGCGGAACGGAGGTGCGCGTCGGGGAGAAGGCGCCGGAAGTCGAGGTCACGGCCCAGGACCTTTCGGCGAAGAAGGTCGGAGGCGCGGCGGGCAAGGCCCAGCTCCTCATCGCGGTGCCCTCCCTGGACACTTCCGTCTGCGCCACGGAGGCCCGCCGCTTCAACAGCGAAGCCGCGTCCATCTCCGGAGCGGAGGTCCTCGTCATCTCCATGGACCTGCCTTTCGCGGCGAAACGATTCTGCTCCACCGAAGGGATCAAGGGCCTGGGCACGGCCTCCGACTTCCGCGCCAGGAAGTTCGCCAAGGCCTACGGCATCCTCATCGACGAGGGTCCGCTCGCGGGCCTGCTCTGCCGCGCGGTCTTCGTCGTGGACAAGGACGGCAAGCTGGCCTACAAGGAGCTCGTCGCCGAGATCACCCAGGAACCGGACTACGCCGCGGCGCTCAAAGCCCTCAAAGCCGCCGGCTAAGGAACCGCCTCCGAAGGACCTCGGGGAGCAGGGGCGTCTTTTTTCCTACAATACTCGGGCCATGCTCTCCATCGTCATCCCGGCCCTCAACGAGGAGGAAGCTCTCCCCTCCACGCTCGCGCGCACGCTAGCCGCGGCGAAGGCCCTGCGGGCTTCCTCCGGCATGGAGGTCGAGGTCCTCCTCGTCGACGACGGCTCCCAGGATGGGACGGCCCAGATCGCCCGCTCCTTCGAGGGGGTGCGGGTGCTCTCCCACGGGACCAACCGCGGCTACGGCGCCGCCATCAAGACCGGGTTCTCCGAGGCCAAGGGCGAGTGGCTGGGTTTCCTGGACGCGGACGGCACCTGCGACCCGGAGTTCTTCGCCCGCCTCCTGGACCTCGCCCTCGAGGGCGGCTACGACGTGGTCCTGGGCTCCAGGATGCACGGCGCCAGCAAGATGCCCGCCCTGCGCAAGCTCGGCAACCTCATCTTCCGGACCCTGCTCAACCTCCTGAGCGGGGGGGAGGTCACGGATACGGCCAGCGGCATGCGCCTGCTCAAGCGCTCGGCCCTGGAGCGGCTCTACCCCCTGCCCGACGGGCTCAACTTCACCCCGGCCATGAGCGTGCGCGCGGTGCTGGACCCGGGACTGCGCATCGGCGAGATCCCCATGCCCTACGAGGAGCGGCTCGGGCGCTCCAAGCTCAGCGTGCTCAAGGACGGGTTCCGCTTCTTGGGCATCATACTCCAGACCGCGGCCACCTACCGCCCTTCCACTTTTTTCGGCTGCGCCGCCTCCGGCCTCGCCGGCGCGGCCTTGCCGCCGCTGTTCCTTTCCCTGGGCGGACCTTCCGCTCCCGTGCCCTTCTATCTCGCCAACGGGCGCATCGAGGACTGGATGATATTCCGCCTCATCCTCGTCAGCGTCTTCCTGGGCTCCTCCGTCTTCCTGCTCAGCCTGGGCCTCGTCGCCCAGAACCTCGTCGACCTCATCCATCGTGGAGAGGACCCCTTCGCCTCCGGCGGCCTCCGGGCGGCCTTGCTCAAGCGCTTCCCGGCTCTCGGCCTGACCAGCCTCGCCTTGGCCTTGTGGATCAACCGCAGGCCGCTGGCGAGCTGGCTCGCCTGCGGACGCATCCCGCTGAGCCCCGGCCAGGAGTTCTGGGTCTTCCCGGTCGTGGGCGCCATGTTCACGCTCATCGGCGTGGAGCTGCTCGGCTTCTCCGCCGTCAACGCCATCGCGCGCCTGCTCTGGGAACGCGAACGCCACCGGCGGGGGCGCGGCGACGGGGGAGTCTCTTGACGACCGCAGCGGCGCCCGGCGCCGCCCGGGCGCCGCTGCCGCTCCTGCTAATCCTGCTTCTTGCCGCGGCTCTCGCCGCCCGGCTCGGCTTCTGCCTCCTTTTTCCTCAATCGGCCCCGGGAGGCGGCATCGAGGGCCAGGACAACTACCATGAGCTCGCCCTCTCCCTGCGCGAGAGCCTGAGCCTCAAGGACGCCCAAGGCGCCTTGACCGCCCATCGGGAGCCGGGCTACCCCTTGCTGCTCGCCGCCCTGTACTCGGTCTTCGGGCCCCGCTATTGGGCTCTTTGCCTTCTGCACGCCCTGCTGGGCACGGCTTCGGTGTGGCTCATCTTCCTGCTTGGCAGGAGGAGTTTTTCCGCCTTCACGGGGCTGGCGGCCGCGGCCCTGGCCGCCATGAACCCCCAGCTCCTCTATTACGGCGCCATGGCGCGCAGGGAGACGCTCCAGGCCTTCCTCTGCCTGCTCGGAGCGTGGGCCATCCTAAAGGCCTGCGAAAAGCCGTCGCCGCGCGCCATCATCCTCGCGGGCGGCGTCTGGGCTTTCCATGCCTTGACCAACTCCGCCTTCCTTCCCGCCGGACTGGCCGTCGCCGCGGCGCTTTGGCTGATGCTCCCCAGGTCCGGCGAGAGCCCGGCCCACGCGCGGCCTCATCGCGCCTGCGCGCTCTACCTGGCCGTCTTCCTGGCCGTCTACTCGCTCTGGCCCCTGCGCAACGCGCTGGTCTTCGGCCGATTCGTGGCCGGGATCACGCAGGGGGCCCAGCACCTCTATGTGGCCCTCATCGTGCCCAACGAGACGGCGGGAACTCCCCTGGAGCATGATTATGTGGCCGCCGACCCCGTGCTCAGGCAGGCGGAATCCATGCGCCAGGACGAACGGGACGCCATGTTCTACCGCGAGAGCGTGAAATGGGTCCTGCGCCATCCCTTGGGCTTTCTCGGCGTCATGGCGCGCAGCGGCCTCAAGCTCTGGCGGCTCTACCCCTATGCCCGGGATTACGGGATAGATTACGGCAGGATCCGCCTGGCCTTCCTCGCCTCCGACGCCTGGATCATCCCCCTGGGGCTCGTCGGCCTGCTCCTGGCCGGACGCAGGGTCCCGGACACCGACCTCTATAACCTCATCCTCGGTTCCGCGACCTTGACCTATATGATATTCTGGGCCGTGGTCCGTTATCGGGTCCCGCTCATGCCGTTCATGTTCCTATACGCGGCATACGCGCTGGAAAGGCTCCGGGGCGCGCTCCGATGAGCTTCTGGTCCGGGAAGAAGGTCCTCGTCACCGGCGGGGCGGGCTTCATCGGCAGCCACACCGTGGAACTGCTCCTCTCCCAAGCCCCGGACGTCCGCGTCACCGTTCCGGGCAGGTTCTCGGGCCGTTCCCCGGAGAATCTCGCGGCCGTGGCGTCCCGCATCCGCCTGGAAGAAGCCGACTTGCGGCGCCCCGAGGACTGCGCCCGGGCCTGCCGCGGCCAGGACATCATCCTCAACATCGCCGGCCGCACAGGGGGCATCGCCTACAACATGGCCCGCCCCGCCACGCTCTTTCGCGACAACATCCGCATCTCGACGAACATGCTCGAGGCCGCGCAGGCGGCTGGAGTCGAGCGCTTCCTGGTCGTGAGCTCCGCCTGCGTCTACTCCCGAGAGTGCCCGGTCCCCACCCCGGAGAGCGAAGGCTTCTCCGGCCGGCCCGAGCCCACCAACGAGGGCTACGGCTGGGCAAAGCGCATGGCCGAGTTCGAGGCCATGGCCGCGGCCAAGGAATTCGGCCTCAAGGTCGCCATCGCCCGGCCCTACAACGCTTACGGCCCCCGGGACCACTTCGACCCGGAAGTCTCCCATGTCATCGCGGCCCTCATCGGCAAGGCCGTCGGCGGCGAGGACCCCGTGCGCGTGTGGGGCGAGGGCAAGCAGACCCGGGCCTTCCTCTATGTCGAGGACTGCGCCCGGGGCATCCTCGAGACCGCCGAGCGCTACGCCGAGTGCGACCCGGTGAACCTGGGCTCCGATGAGGAAGTCCCGGTGGCGGAGCTCGCCCGCCTCATCGTGGAGCTCTCCGGGACAAAGGCCCGCCTGCTCTTTGAACCGGAGAAGCCCTCCGGCTATCCCCGCCGCAGCGCGGACATCTCCAAGGCCCTGGCCAAGGTCGGCTTCAAGGCGCGCGTCCCCCTGCGCGAGGGTCTAAAGCGCACCATAGAGTGGTACGCCGCCCGCTCCCCAAAACGGCGCGGGCCCCCTGAAGGAAACACCCCCCCGCGGGGGGGGCGCTGACACATGCGTACCCTCGTTCTCTTGTCGTTCAATGAGATCGAAGCCGCCCCCAAGGTCTTCGAGAGCATCCCCCTCTCCGCCGCGCAGGAGGTCTTCGCCGTGGACGGGGGCTCCAAGGACGGCACCATCGAGTTCCTCAAGTCCAAGGGCGTCCGCGTCCTCGTCCAGACGGAGCGCGGCCGCGGAGTGGCCTTCCGCCTAGGGGTGAGCGAGGCCCAGGGGGACTGCATCGTCTTCTTCAGCCTCGACGGCAACGAGGACCCCTCCGACATCCCGCGGCTCTTCGCGGAGCTGGAGAAGGGCGCGGACATGGCCATCGCTTCGCGCATGATGAAGGGCGCCTACAACGAGGAGGATGAGCATCGCTTCCGGCCCAGGAAATGGGTCAACCTCGCCTTCACCCTGATCGCCAACCTGCTCTTCAACCGCGGCCACTACGTCACCGACACCATCAACGGCTACCGCGGCGTGCGCCGCGAGGCTTTCCGGCGCATGTCCCCGGACGCGGCGGGCTTCGTCATCGAATACCAGCTTTCCATCCGCGCCATGAAGCTGGGGCTCGCGGTGGCCGAGCTCCCCACGCGCGAGAACCCGCGCCTGGGCGGGGAGAGCACGGCCAAATCCTTCCCCACCGGCCTGGTCTTCCTGCGCCAGCTGGCCAAGGAGATACTCATCGGCCGGCGGTTCTGATGCGAGCCTTGGCCGCCGCCGCGGCTCTCCTCCCGGTTTTGCTCGCCTTCCTTCCCTCCGCCGGCGCCCAAGACGCCGATGACGCGGTTTTCTCCGCCATGCGTTCGGAGATGGACCGCTCCCTGCGCCGCCTCGCCCTGGAAGGCTCCGGCCCGCCCTACCACCTCCTCTACCGCCTCACCGACCGCAGGACCCGGACTCTCAGCGCCACCCTGGGAGCGCTCACCGACGAGAGGAGCGAGGACTCCCGGACGCTCTATGTCGAGGCGCGCGTGGGGAGCCCGGCCTTGGACAATACGACGCTGGGCGCCCGGGGGCAATCCTCTCCCGTTCCCATGGACGCCTCCGCCATGCGCCAAGCCCTATGGCTCTTGACCGATGAGGCCTATAAGTCCGCGCTGGCCGGATTCCTCGAGAAGAAGGCGCGCAAAGCCGTGGAGCGCGATCTGGAAGAGGCCGCTGATTTCTCCACGGAGGAGCCTCTCAGGCGCCGCGAGCCCTCCCCGCCGCCGGAGGACATCGGCCCCTGGAAGGAGTATGTCCGGGCCTTGTCCGCGGAGCTCGAGGCTCACGCCGACATCTACGGCTCGAATATCTCCCTGCACCTTCCCTGGTCCAGGCGCTTCCTGCTGACCAGCGAGGGGACGGAGATCGCCTCCCCCCGGGAGAACATGCCCGTGCGCTTGATGGTCTCGGGCTGGACGCGCTCCGAGGACGGGATGCTCCTCTCCTCGGGACGCACCTGGCAGTCGACCTCCACCGCCGCCCTCCCGCCCCTGGAGGAGGCCAAGCGGGAGCTGCGCGGTTGGGCCTTGGACCTCCTTGCCGACCGCACGGCGCCGCTCCAAGAGCCGGTCTCCCTCCCCACTCTCATCGACCCGGAGATGGCCGGGGTGCTCTTCCATGAGGCCTTGGGGCACAAGCTGGAAGGCCAGCGGCAGAGGGACCCGGACCAGAGCCATCTCTTCCGAGGCCGCGTGGGCGAGCGCATCCTGCCCGGTTTCCTCAGCCTCATCGACGACCCCACGCTCGCGGACTTCAACGGGATCCCCACCCACGGCCATTACCTCCACGACGACGAGGGCGTTGCGGCCCGGCGCGTGATCCTCGTCGAGCGCGGAGTGCTCAAGGGCTTCCTGATGTCCCGCTGGCCCATCCCGGGCTTCCCGCGCTCCAACGGGCACGGCCGCTCCGAGCCCGACGAGCACCCCAGCGGCCGGATGAGCAACCTCATCCTGGAGGCGCACGAGCGCCGGCCCCTGCCCGAGCTCAAGAAGAGGCTCATGGAGCTCTGCCGAAAAAAGGGGCTACCCTACGGCCTGCGCCTGCTCGGGTCCGGGGGAGGAGAGAACCCCACCGGACGAGGCGCGGCCCAGACCCTGGAGGTCAAGCCCAAAAGGCTCTTCCGGGTCGACGCCCGGACCGGGGAGGAGACCCCGGCGCGCGGGGTGAAGCTGGTCGGTACCCCGCTGGTGCTCCTCAACCGCGTGGTCGCGGCCGGAGACGACGCGGCGATCTTCAACCAATACCTCTGCAACGCGGAGTCGGGCTGGGTGCCGGTCTCCCAGATCGCGCCGAGCCTCCTCCTCTCGGAAGCGGAGTTCCAGCGCCTCCCGGAGAAGCGGGCGCGCCGCCCCATACTCCCCTCGCCGCTCCATGATGATGGCCCCTGACGCGAAGCCGCGACGGCTGTTTTCGCGGCCGAGCCGGTCCGTTTTATTCCTCCAGGCGGCGTTTATAATGATCCTATCGGCCGGAGCCGCCTTCGCTGATAACCTCGACGACGCCCTGGACGCCGAGATTGCCCGCTCCACGACCTCCTTGCGCCAGGACGAGCACCCCGCCCCCTATTTCGTCTCCCTCCGGGTCGACGACGCCTCCGGCGCCGAACTGCGCTGTATGCTGGGAGGCGTTCAGGCGCGTTCGCTCTACCGCGACAGGCGGCTGGTCGCGGATCTGCGCGTGGGAAGCTTTGAGCTCGACGGGCGACCGGAAGGCGCGCCCGAGGGCCTGCGCGGCCGCGAACTGCCCTATTCGGCCGACGCCACGGCCCTGCGGCGCGTGCTCTGGTCCGAGCTCGACGCGGCCTACAAGGCCGCGGTGGCGGGCTTCTTGCGAAAGAAGGCGGCGCGCGTCAAGCGCGGCAAGGCCGAGTACGCCTCAGACGACCTCTCCCGCGAGGAAAGCGAGGTCTTCGAGGAGCCCGAGCCCGCGGAGTCCTGGCCGGAAGAGGACCTCGGGCGCGCCGAAGGCCTCTGCCGCTCGGCGAGCGCCGTCTTCCGCTCGGCGTCCTCTTGGGCGCCGCGCTCCTCGGGGGCCGGCTATTACCAGCTCCAGTTGAGCCGGCGCCTGCGCGACTCGCAGGGCACGCGCATGCGCCATTCCTCGCGGCTGGCGCAGCTCACGCTCCAGGCCTCGGACCTCGCACCCGACGGCTCCCCGCTCTCGGTCTCGCGCGTCCTCCTCGCCCGCGGTCCGGACTTCCTGCCCGGCCGGGCGCGCGTCGAGGAGGAAGCCCGCGCCATGATCGCGGACCTCAAGGCCCTTCAAACCGCGCCCTCGACCTCCCCGTTCGCGGCCCCGGCCATCGTCGATCCGACCGTGGCCGCGGCCCTCCTGGAGGCGCTGGCCATGAGGCTCTCGGGCGAGGAACAACGCGACCCCGACGGCGCCCAGACCTTCCGGGGCAAGGTCGGCAGGCCCATACTCCCGGGATTTTTGACCCTCACAGACGACCCCGCGCGCGAGGAGCACGGGGGGCGGGCCCTCCTGGGCCATTACCGCTTCGACGCGGAGGGGGTGCGCGCGCAGAAGACCGTCCTCGTGCGCGAGGGGAAGCTCGAATCCTTCCTGCTCTCGCGCTACCCGCTCCCGGGGCTCCCCAAGTCCAACGGGCACGCCCGGGCCGCCTCCGGCTATCTGCCCATGGGGCGCGCCTCGAACCTCATCCTAACCTCCTCCCGCGCCATCGGCCGCGAGGCCCTGTTCGCGCGCCTGCGCGAGCTGTGCCTGCGCGAGGGCAAGAGCTCCGGACTGCTCATCGAGCGCGCTCAATCCTGGAGCCAGCAGGGCGGAACCAACAGCCGCCAGTCCCTGCGGCTGGTCCCCACGCGGGTCACCCTCGTCGACGCGGCGACCGGAGCGCGGACGCTGGTGCGCGACCTGGACATGGTGGGGACCCCCCTGGACCTGGCGGGCAAGATCGTCGCGACCGGAGACGATTACGCGGTCACAGACAATCTCGTGGAGCAGGAATCGGGCCGGGTGCCGGTCTCGGTGGTGGCGCCTTCCCTGCTATTGGAGGAAGTCGAACTCCAGCGCGGCCGCGCCAAGCCCCAGAAGGCCCCCATCCTCCCTCCGCCATGACAAGCGAATCCGTCATACGGTTGGGGGCGTTCGGGGGGACGCTTTTGGCCATGATGCTCTGGGAGCTGGCGGCGCCTAGGCGGCCCTTGAGCCGGCCGCGCGGCGCGCGCTGGGCCAGGAACCTGGGGCTGCTCTTCCTCGACACCGTCTTCGTGCGCGTCTGCTTTCCGGTGCTGGCCGTGGGCTTGGCCGCGCGCTTTCAAGGGCAGGGGGTCGGCTTCTTCAACCGCGCGGAACTTCCCTGGGGGCTCGAAGCGGCGCTGGCTTTCCTGGCCCTGGACCTCATCATCTATCTCCAGCACGTCCTATTCCATGCCGTGCCGCTTTTCTGGCGCTTCCACCGCGTCCATCACGCCGACCTGGACTTCGACGCGACCACGGGCAACCGCTTCCATCCCGGCGAGATCGTCCTCTCCTTGCTCATCAAGCTGGCCGCCGTGGCCTTGCTCGGCCCCTCTCCCGAGATCGTAGTGGTCTTCGAGGTCGCGCTCAACGCCTGCGCCATCTTCAACCATTCCAATGTCGGCCTCCCTGGAGCGCTCGACCGCCTCGTGCGGCTTTTCCTGGTGACCCCGGACATGCACCGCGTGCACCATAGCGCGGTCAAAGAGGAGACCGACAGCAATTTCGGCTTCAACCTTCCCTGGTGGGACCGTCTCTTCGGGACTTACCGCGCGGACGCCCGAGCGGGGCAGGCGGGCATGACCATCGGCCTATCCGAGTTCCGCGACCCGGCGAGCCAGGGCTTCTTGGGGATGCTCCTTCTGCCTTTCAAGTAATATAATGCCCGGCGCCCCCATGGACATCCGCATCGTCTCCCAACCGATCCCTTTCTCCGCCGTGGCGGAAGCCGCCGCCGCCCAATTCGGCGACATGGTGAAGGCCGTCGTCGACATCGACCGCGGCGTGATGGCTCTCGGCGGAGAACTGCACGCCGACGCCGAGGCAAAGCTCCTTGAGGACGGGTCGCGCCAGGAGCATCTCTGGGGAATCAACATCTATCCCGGGAAGTCCGCGGCGGAGAGGGTGGAATTCGACTCCATGATCAACATCCGCCCCTCCCAGGCCAACCGTTCCCGGGGCGTGGACGATCCGGGGACCCGCGAGGCCGTGTTGAAGACCGTGGGCCGGCTCGTCATCCCATGAGCGTCCGGCATGCCGAGTCGGCGGCCGGCCGCTGGTTTCAGCTTCCGCTGAGCGAACAGCTCGGCCACGTGGGAAGCGAGGTCAGCCGGGCGTGCCGGTGGAAGGACAGGGACGCCCGCCTGCTCGATGAAGCCCTGATCAGGGCCCTGGAGCTTCTGGACATGACTTTGAGCGATGAGCGCTGGCGCGGCCGGCTCAAGGAGCTCGCCCGCGCCCGGGAACTGCTCTGCGACGCCTGGCTGGGCGGCAAGGAACACGGAAGCAGCCTGCCCGCCATGGACCGCTATTTCTTCGCCTTCGCCTGCCTTTCCAGAAAATCCCGCTAGTCTTGTCGGAGTGATCAGAGGACGCGGCACCAGAGGGCTTTCAGGTATTCGCCCTCCGGATGGTCCGCGGCAAAGGGATGGTCCGCGGCCGCGCCGGTTTTGCGGAATATCTGCACCCGCCGCCCGGCCGAGCCCGCGGCCGTGCGCACGCACTGCTGGAACTCCTCCCAGGAGAGCATGCCGCTGCAGGAGCAGGTAAGGAGCACGCCGCCGGGTTCCAGCACGGAGAAGGCCAGGCGGTTCAAATCCACGTATTTCTTTCGTCCTTCCTGGTAGCCTTCGCGGTTGGCGATGAGCTTGTAGGGGTCCACCACGGCCAGGCCCCAGCGCCTCTTGTTGGCCGCGGCCTGGCGCAGGTAGGGGAAGGCGTCCACGCAGACGATCTCCAATCGGGCCTGGTTGATGTTCGAGTTGCGGCGCACGGCTTCGCAGGCCTCGGGGTCGAGCTCCACGCAGGCGACTTCCGAGGCCCCGGCCTTGGCCGCGTAGAGGCCGAAGCCTCCGGTGTAGGCGCAGACATCAACCGTCTTCCTGCCGGCGGCGAACGACGCGAAGGCCAGCCGGTTCTCCCTCTGGTCGCAGAAGAAGCCGGTCTTGCGCCCGGCGGAGAGCTCGATCTCGAAGAGCACCCCGTTCTCGCGCACGCGCACCCGCGAGGGCGGCGCGGGCTTGAGCCGGAAGCCCTCCATGGTCTGGGCGTGCTGACTGGCGCGGTGGACGAACTTGGCCTCCGGAAAATGGGCCTTGAGGCCGCGTTCTATCCGGGCGGCCTGGTGGAACATGCCCAGGGAGTAGAACTCCAGGACGATTCGGTCGGCGTAGCGGTCGACGACCAGACCGGGAAGCCCGTCGCCGTTGTCGTGCACGAGCCGGTAGGCCTGCGTGGTGTCATCAAGCCGCAGAAGGCCGCGGCGGAGGTCCACCGCTCGGGCGATCTTCTCGGTGAAGAAGGCCTCCGGGTCGAAGCCCTCCAAGCCGCGCTGCAGCAGGCGCAGGCCGATGAGGCTTTTGGGGTTATAGAGCGCGGCGCCGTAGGGAGCGCCGGTCTTGTCGTAGACGGCCACGATGTCCCCGGCCCTGGCCTTGGGGTCCGCCTCGGCGATCATGCGCTTGTAGAGCTGGGGGCCGGAGGCGGCCGAGCGCAAGCGGACCCAGGGGATGGCTCCGGTGTGGGCCGCGGGAGGGACACCGGATTGCGTCGTCTTGGGGGCGTCCACGTTAAATCGGGAGACCCTTCTCCTTGACGCGCGAGCGGGCGCTCTCGAGCTTCCGCGCCGAGCCGATGTCCTGCCAATAATACTCGTCGGAGCGGAAAGCCGCTATCCGCTCACCGCTCCCGGCCAGCCGCAGATACGGCCTGTTGATGGAGAATATCCCGGACTCGGTCATCTTGGCGAAGACGGAAGGGGAGAGGACATGGACCCCGTCGAAGGCCAGGGACTCCGCATTCGGGACGGGAGCCTTTGCCCACTCGATGCCCCCCTCGGAGGGGGAATCCCTCCCGCAGAGGCGGCCGTCCGCGGCGAAGAGCAGCCTGCGGCCGCTCTCCCTTTGGCGGACCGCCAGGGTCGCGAGAGCCCCCGAGCGGCGGTGCGCGGCGAGCATCGCCCCCAGATCGAGGTTGCTGAGCACGTCCACGTTATGGAGAAAGAAGGGTTCCGCATCATCGAAGAACCAGGCTGCTTTCTTGAGCCCGCCGCCCGTGTCGAGGAGTTTGCTCTCCCTGGAGAGCTCCACGCGCAGGCCGAAGCCGCGTTTATCGGCCAGGAAAGCGGCCACCTTATCGGCGAAGTGGAAGAGATTGACGACGACCTCCCGGACCCCCGCCGCCTTCAGGCGCATGAGGACCAGCTCCAGCATGGGGAGCCCGCCCACCTCCACGAGGGCCTTCGGGACCGTGTCGGTCAGGGGCTTGAGCCGGCTGCCCACGCCGGCCGCCAAGACCATGGCTTTCATCGGTCTAGCGACCGGTGTTCCAGCTCTACGCGCACTCCCAGCTTTTTGAGGCGCTGGGCCAGGCGCTCGGCGCAATAGACGGAGCGGTGCCTGCCCCCGGTGCAGCCGAAGGCGACCTGGAGGTCCGTGAAGTTGCGGCTGCGATAGTTCTCGACGCTATGCGCGACCAGGGCGAAGACGCGGTCAAGGAATTCACCGACCTCTCTCTCCGCGGCCAGAAAATCGACGACCTCCCCGTCCTTGCCCGTCAGCTTCGCGTAGCGCTCGAAGCGCCCGGGATTGGGCAGGGCGCGGCAGTCGAAGACGAAGCCTCCGCCGTGGCCTTTCTCGTCGGAGGGAAGCCCTTCCCGGTAGGAGAAGCTCTGGACCCGGACGGTCAGGCCCAACTGGGCGTCGCCGAACTGACGGAGCATCGAGGAGCCCACCAGGCGGCGGAACACGGCGGTCAGCTCGGGCAATCCGACCGGCAGTTCCGCCGTGCGCAAGAGGAACTCGAGATTGCGCACCGCGTAGGGGATGCTTTGCAGGAAATGGGCCTTGCGCTCGTAGAAGCCGCGCAGGCCGTAGGCGCCCAGGGCCTGGAGTATGCGGATATAGACGTAGCCGTGGTAATGGCGCATGAACGCCGCGCGGTCGATCTTTTCCTGTCCACCCGCGGCATCGAGGTAATACCCCAGGAGCTCCTCGCGCAGCTCGGAGGGAAGGTCCGCCTTGGCATCGAAGAGGAGGGAGGCGACGTCGTACTGGAGAGCCCCCTTGCGTCCGCCCTGGTAGTCGATGAAGAAGGGCTCCCCGCCGCGGACCATGATGTTGCGCGACTGGAAGTCGCGGTAGAGGAAGAAGTCCCTCCGCGCCTCCAAGAGGAAGCCCGCGAAGCGCTCAAAATCCTCCTCCAATGCCTGCTCGCTGAATGGGACTTGGGCCAGGCGCAGGAAATAGTATTTGAAATAATTGAGGTCCCACATCATCGACTGCCGGTCGAAAGCGGCTCTCGGGTAACAGAGGGAGTAGTCGAGCGTCTTGGCGGCCGCGACCTGGAAGCGCGGCAGGATCTCCAGGGCCCGGCGGTAGAGTCCGATCGTCTTCTCGCCGACCTCGGCGTCGGACCTGTCGGCGAGGAGTTGGTCGAAGAGCGTGAGATCGCCCAGGTCCTCCTCCAGGTAGGCGCCGCTGACGGCATCCTCGGCGTAGATCTCGGGCACGGGGAGGCCTTGGGAACGGAAGTGCCGGGAGAATCCCAGGAAGGCGCGGTTCTCCGCCGCGTCGGGGCCGAGCACCCCTATGGCCCTGCGGCCGCCGCCGCTCAGACGGAACAGCCTGCGGCTGGAGCCGTCGCCCTTGAGAGGAATGCAGGACTCGGCGGACGCGCCCAGGGCGCTCTTGAAAAGGGCCAGGAGCGGCTCATTGGCCGTCTCGGTCTTGGTCATCGAAGGACTTATTATACTCAGTTATCCGGGAGGACGATGTCGCGCAGGCGCAGTCTCCCCCGGCGCAGTGAGGTCCTGGCGAGCACTTGGCCGCTGCTCGCCTGGCGCAAGGGACTGTCCTCCGTCACATAGAAGCGCTC